>JAFULU010000127.1 GCA_017483125.1 Clostridia bacterium | reverse complement strand
GAAAAGCACTATAAAGCACTATCAGGAAAGGTTTTTATATGGAGGAAAGCAGATCATTTCCCTTCGGGAAATGTCCATTTATCGGCTACTCATCCACCGCTTCGCGGTCCCCCTTCCCTCACAAGGGAAGGCTCACGAGGAGACCCAACAGCCCGTTAAACCCCAATTTGAACACCTTACCACTCCAACAAAAAGGACTATCGCCCAAAAACGGTAGCCCTTTTTCCATTCAAAACGTCACCCTCTCCACCTTCAGGCACCGATAGGGCTTGGTGTCCTCCAACGTAAACACCACCCCTTGCGCCTCAATCGGCCCATCGGCCACGGTGAACCGAGCGGGCATATGGGTCCGCATTTTTGTCAGCACTGCCTGGGCGTCGGTACCCAGAATGCCGTTGACAGGCCCCGTCATGCCCAGATCGGTGACGTAGCCCGTGCCCTTTGGGAGCACGCGGGTGTCGGCGGTGGGGACGTGGGTGTGGGTGCCGAAAACGATATTGACCCGCCCGTCCAGATGGTAGCCCATGGCCAGCTTCTCCGAGGTGGCCTCGGCGTGGAAGTCCAAGAGGGCAATGTCATAGTCCCCTCGCTCGCGGTCGAGGATGCGGTCCGCCACCGTAAAAGGATTATCCAGCGGATCCATGAAAGCCGTACCCGACAGATTCATGCAGAGGATACGGAGACCGCTGACCTCCACCGTGGTGTACCCCACACCGGGGCAGGCGGCGGGGTAGTTGGCGGGGCGGATGATGCAGTCGGTGTTGTCGTCCAGATAACCGTAGATGTCCCGACTCCCGAAGGCGTGGTTGCCCAGGGTGATGAGATCCACCCCGCAGTCCAGCAGAGCCTCGGCATCCCGCAGGGAAAGGCCATGGATCTCGGAGGCGTTCTCTCCGTTGCAGACCACGAGATCGGCTCCCAGGGAGGAAGCGGTCTTGCGGAGCTTTTCCGACAGGTACTCAATGGCGCGGCGGCCCACTACGTCGCCGATGGCAAGAATTTTCATGGTGATTCTCTTTTCTATGCCCGTGCGGGCGGGATTTCAAATTTGGATTTGTCGGTGAGTTGGGTTCCTCGTTCTATGCCTTCCCCAGCGGGGAAGGGGGACCGCAAAGCGGTGGATGAGGAGAGCAAGTTTCCGCTTGGCATCGGGTATGAATTTTCTTGGCGTATCAATTGTTTCCGTATATACCCGTATGAAAACCAAACCCACTCTCCTCATCCACCACCTACGGTGGTCCCCCTTCCCCGCTGGGGAAGGCTCACGGAGAACCCACCGCTAAACCCCAATTTACAGAACGCTGTCAATAACCTCTGCCTCAGCCACAGCCAGCCTTTGCAGGCACTCGTCGTCCGTCAGGAATGCGGCGTCCTCGGGGTTGGTGTGGAAGCCGTGCTCAATGATGAAGGCGGTGGGACAGCCGTAGGCGGCGGAGTTGCGGAGAACGCCGTAGTAGTCGATCTCGGGCTGATCAGGGTAGGAGCGGGTCTTGATGCCGCGGTCGGTGGTGTTCATGGTGGTCACCACGGCGTGATTGAGGGCACGGGCGATCTGTGCGTTGCGCTCCCCGTCGGCCATGGAGTAGTAGACCTCCGAGCCGCGGACGGCGTGGTAAGCCTCGGGCGAGGAGGCCGCGCCGGGGGCGTTGGAGTGGATGGACAGAAACAGGGCGGCGTGATTGTCTCCCGCCAGCTTTCCCCGCTCCTCCAGGGAGGGGTCGTCCTCAATGCTGTTGCGGGTGAGCAGAACCGTAAAGCCCCGCGCCTCCAGCTCGGCCTTGAGCTTTGCGGCCAGCTTGAAGTTCTGGGTGCCCTCGTAGGTGTTCTCCAGCAGGGGATAGCGGTTCCCAAACTGACCGTGTCCCG
>JAFULU010000126.1 GCA_017483125.1 Clostridia bacterium | reverse complement strand
GAGTGATGGCGTCCACGGGGCGGCATACCTTGCGGAGCGCCTCGTCGCCGACCTTGCGAATTTGCAGTTTTGCCATAATTACAGTATCCTTTCGTCTGTACAAAAAGATTCGGACTCTGTCGGGAAGATATATTCCCTTGATGAAAGTTTTTGAGGATTGTCAAGGAACTTCGCGATATTTGCCCAAGGGCAAATTCGCCCCGAGCATAAGCGAGGATGTTTCAAAAAGTTCCTTGACCGGGTGCAGGGCAGAGCCCTGCCGGGGGTCAGGGGCAGAGCCCCTAGTTCTCAGTTCTTGGAATCCACCACGATCTCGGTGCCCTCCATGAAGCGGTAGGCATCGGCGATGAGCTTGTCGCAGAAGGAGCGGAGGACGTAGAACACGCCCTGGGCCTCGGTGGGGTTACCCGTGTCGGTGGTGGAGTCCAGTACCTCCACCGTGAAGTAAGCCTTGCGCTCGGTGTAGCGGTAGAAGCGGTAGCAGATGTTGGCGGTGGAGCCCTTGCCGTCGTCGGCGTGAATGGTCAGCTTCAACAGACACTCCCCGTCGGGGGTCTCGCGGAAGGCCTCCATCTCCTCGGCGGTCAGCTCGGCGTTGCCCTCCATGGAGGCGGTGAGCAGAGCCTGGAAGAAGCGGCGGAAGTTGTAGGCGGCGGTCTCGGTGGCCTGGGAGCCCGAGGGCTTGGTCACGGTCAGGGTGTAGTCCATGAGCTGACCGTTGGCGTAGACCTCCAGCTTATCCGAGCTCATCCCCTTGGACTGATCGCTCTTGGAGTTGTCCAGGGTGAAGACAATGGGAGACTTCACACCCGCCCCCTCCAGCTTGATGGTCTGGACGTGGGCGATGTTGAAGAGGAAGTACTCCCGTTCGTACCAGTCGATCTCCTCCCACTCCAGGTAGGACAGCTGACTCTCGTCAATGACCAGGATCATGTCGTAGATCTCGGAGTAGCCGTAGTACTTGCCGTCCTCGGTCTTGTCGCTGAGGATGAAGTGGTTGTCGAACTCCTGTCCCTCGGCGTTCTTGTAGGTGAAGGAGAAATCGTGGGCGGGAATGTCCAGATTGTAGGCCTCCAGCTCCTCGTCGGTGGGGGAGAGAACCGCCACGCGGTCGAACTGCATACTGTACAGCCCCTGCAGAACCGCGCCGATGTTGTCGGAGTTGGGGAGGTAGCCCGCCATGTAGTCCGAGGACATCATGTAGGGCACGGAGGAGTAGAGGGTGTCGGTGCGCTGGTCCATGTCGATGAAGGAAAAGGCGGTGACCAGACGGGAGTTGGACTCAAAGATACGGTCGTACATCTTGGCGAAGTCCTTCTCGTCCATGTCGGCAATGGCCTTGGAGGCCTCGTCCAGCTTGGCCTGTACCTCCTCGGAGTAGTTGCCCTCGGCGTCGGGCTCCACGGTGTCCAGATCAAAGCCGATGACCTCCTTGACCATGTCGCGGTAGATGGCGTAGTGGTCAATGTCGGAGCGGTAAGTGAAGTTGGAGACCTGGAAGTAGGTGTTGAGGGACATGGGGTAGACCATCATGGGGTTGATGAGGGCCTCCACGGGCTGGAGCACGGCGGCGTCCAGATTGGCCGAGGACAGGATGTAGACCGTGTCGCGGTCCTCGTAGCGGGCGTAGTAGCCGGCCTCGGAGACGGTGGGATCCCCCAGAGTCACCGTGTAGGTCTCGTTGGTCATGGTGGTGACGGTGTACCAGGTGGGCTTGTAATCGTAGGTCACGGGGTTGCCGTTTTCGTCCACCTTGTCGGTTCCGTCCTCGTTCTTCTCGGTACGCGTTTCGGGGGCAAGGCCGTACTCGGAGTAGTCGATGGAGCCGTCGGGAAGACGGACGGGGTTCTCCAGCCTCTGCATGGAGATGGTGTAGCCGCAACCCACCGACAGCTGGGCGAAGAGCTCATCCACCAGAATGGCGGTGGGGCAGTCCTCCACCTCGAAGCGGTTGTTCTCGCCGCGGTTGACGATGATCTCACCCTTCTGGTTGTGGACCTCGATGCGCTTGATGACCTTGGAGAGGTCGTTGGTGGAGGACTGGTCGTAGGTCAGCTGCTTGAACATCAGCACGCGCTGGCCGACGCCCACCACCTCGGTGCCCGTGGTATCCACCACGGCGTAGATCTTGTACTCACCCGTCTCGGGGTCCACCGAAAGCTGGGTGCCCAGGGTGGTCAGGTAGTAGCCGTCCTTGTCTATATCGCAGATGACGCCGTCCTTGTAGAGGCCGTACTCACCGCGCTTTTTCTTGATGGTGTACTCGACGCCGTCAAAATCCTCGTACTCGTAGATGTCCACAATGACGGACACTACGCCGAAGGCTACGGCCAGCACCACCGACAGGATGAGCAGGACCGCCACGGCCTTCTTCTGGGTGCCCAGAGAGGTCTTCTTCTTGGTCGCCGTCGCGGCGGTGGGCTTGACCCAGCGGGCGTAGAGCACCGCGTCGGTGACGGTGCCGCCCAGCAGGTTCACGTCCAACACCGTCTCGGCGGTGACACGGATGGCGTCGGGGGAATCGGGGTTTCCGTCGGGGGAAATGAACCAGCCCCCGAAGATATAGCCCTTGCGGGTGGCCTTGGGCATGGCGCCCACGCGGTCACCCACCACGGCGGTGATGCGGGAGAGAGCGGAGGTACCCTTCCCGGGGTTGAATATCAGTTGAATTTCCTGCATGGGAGGGGCTCCTTTCAGCGGTACTTTCTCTTGACGCCGATCACAACGCCGATGATGGTGCAGAGGGCGATGGGAAGCAGGGTCATAAGGGCGGTGTTCAGCACCTCGGTGCCCAGATTCACGGGCTGGACGTCGGTGTCCACCTCAAAGATCTTGAAGGCCTTGAATTCCAGGTCGGCGGGCATGACCTCGCGGCCCATGTGGCGCAGGGTGGCGGTCAGCACGTCGGCGTTTCCGTAGGCGGCGGAATCCAGAACCGTATCCGAGGCGAACTCGGTGGAGCCGAAGACAGCCACGTAGGAGGGCTCCTGGGTGGAGAGGTAGTTGGTCTCCATGACGGTGCGGGACTCAATGGACAGGGTCATGAAATTGAAGCGGTTCAGGTCGGTGGCCACCTGGTACTGCTTGCCGAAGGCCTCCACGGCGGCAGAGGCCGAGGTCTTGAAGACGTCGTGGAAGTAGCGGCTGACACCGTTGCGGTAGTAGGAGCCGTAGGTGTAGGCCTCGGTGACACCGTTGGTGTCGTCGGGAACCACGTGGGTCTTCTTGTAGGAATCCGACATGGTGATGGCCACGGCGTTGGGGAAGACCACCTTGGCGGGGTAGGCTACCTTGCGCATATCCTCGGTGATGGAGGCGCCGCCGCCCGCGGTGACGTACTCGGCCATGGGGATGTAGCCGTCCTTGTCCAGCTTGCTCTGCTGGTCGCGGATGAGGAGGTTATCCAGCTCCCCCTCGGCGTTCTCGGCACGGCCTACGGTGATGCCCCACTCCTCCATATACTCCTCCAGAACGGGGAGCTCGGGGGTGTCGGCGTCCACGAAGAGCATGAAGGAGTAAGCCTTATCCAAAAACTTATCCAGCTTGTCGATCTCGCTCTGGTCCCCCTCCACGAAGGCGGGGTTGCCCATGCCCAAAAAGTCAGCCTGGGGGTCGTAGGAGATCAGCAGACGGCAGTCGGCGGGGATCTCGTCGCGGGAGAGGTCGATGGTTACCACGTCAAAGCCCGCGCGGTGGACCAGATTGCGGAGGGACTCGCAGTTCTCCATGGCCTCACCGTGGTTGGTGATGAAGGCGGCGATGGGGGACTCGGCGCGGGTCAGGGCCATGAGCAGGGAAGCGATCTTCTGCTCGCCGTTGTAGGCCCACTGCTCACCCGCGTCGTTCTTCAGGTAGAAGTAATCGTAGGAGCAGACGCGGTACTCGGTACCGAACTCAAAAATGATCTGATGGGCGTAGATGTTGCTGGAGGAGGTGGCCTTGTACTTCTGCACCTGAGAGGGGTTCTTCTCAATGTTGAGGTACTCCACCTTGACGGCGTCGGGGAACTCCTTCTGGAGGGCCAGGGCGGTGTACTGCACCAGACGCAGCTTATCCACGGCGTAGACCTTGTCCCGCTCGGAGCAGAACTTGACGTTGATGGTGATGGGCTCCTCGCCCTTGGCCTCTCGCTGAGCGTTCATCTCCCGCACCATGGGAATGGCGTAGTCCCGTACCACCTCCATAAACTCCTCGGTGGGGGTGTACATGGAGACCTCGGGACGGGAGGTGTACTTGGTGACGGTGGAATCCACCTGCCACATGAAGCGGTCGGCCACGAAGGAGAAGAGGACGTTGAGAGCCAGAACGGCGGCAATGACGGCCACCGTCACGGCGACGCCGACCACGCGGCGGGTACCCCTGCGAGGCGTATTCGATTGATTGTTCATGCGAATTTCCTCCTGATGAGTACGATGGCGCCCCACGCGGTGACGATGAGCACGGGAACCGCCACGAGGGCGATGGTGATGTTACGGGCGGTGGCGGTGGTCATGATGTGGATGGTGGTGTCCGAGAAGGGCTGGGACTTGAGGGAGACGGGAACCTCGGTCTTCCCCATGGCGGTGAGAGCCGAGAGCAGGAAGGAGGCGTTGCCGTAGCCGCCGCCCTGGAGGGTGGCCTCAATGGCGAATTCGGTGGAGGAGCAGACCAGCACCGAGGCGTTCGTGGCGGAGTCCCGGGTGAGGGTCACCAGACCGTAGCCCTCGGCGGTGCGGTCCACGGGACGGCCGCCTGCCCAGGCCTCGGCCCCCGCGTAGGTGCGGAGGAGGGGAATGAGGGTGCGGCTGCCGCTCACGTAGTCACCGCCCGTCTTGGTGAAGGCGGGGTCGATCTGAATGGCGGTGGCGTTGGCCGCGCGGAGCACGCCGTCCACGTTCGCCATGATCTCGGCGGCCTTGCCCTCGGCGGGGATCTGACCCAGCAGGGTGTAGCCGTCGGTGGTGATGGAGTGGGCGGTGTCACGGAGAGCGAAGCACTCCTCCACTCCCTCGGCACCCGTGTCGTGGGCGAAGGTCACGCCCCAGTCCTTGAGGTAGGTCTCAATGTGGGTAAAGCCCCCCGCGGCGAAGGTGTCGGCCGAGACGAAGTACATGAACTTGCCGCCCTTTTTGAGGTAAGCGTCCAGCTTGTCGATCTCGGAGACGCCCGATACGCCGTCGGCGGCGGTGAAGTCACGGGCGGGGTTGTAGGAGACCAGAAGGCCGCAGTCCTCGGGAATATCGAAGGACAGGGCGTCCAGGTAGTTGATCATGTAGCCCGCGTCGGTGAGGGCGTACATGAGGGCGTAGTCCTCGGTGGACTCGCCGTGGTTGAGGGTGAGGTAGGCCACGGGGGCGTCGGGGGAGACCACCGCCTTCATGGCCACGGCGAACCGCTTCTCGCCGTTGTAGGCCGAGGGGTTCTCATTGTCCCCCGCGGGGAAGAGGAAGAAGTCGCGGAGGGTGCAGACGCGGGACTCCTCGCCGCAGGCCACCACCACCGAGGTGGAGGCGGTAACGCCGTACTCACGGGCGATCTTGGGGTTCTCCCAGACGTTGAGGAATTCGATCTTCACCGTGTCGGGATATTTCGCGGCCATCTCCTCGGCGGTGTTCAGCACGTAGCTCTGGGTGACGTCGGCGCGGATGTTCTCCTCCTCGTCACAGAAGATGATGCGGATGCCCTTGTCGGCGCGGGGGATGACGAACTCATCCAGGTAGCCGTAGCAGGTGTCGGTGACGGGGTAGAGCATGGTGGGGTTCATGTTGATATACCAGCCAAAGCGCATGGCCAGGGTCGTGACCGAGGCGTTGAGCAGGATGACCACCACAAGGATCAGCACCGTCAGAGCCACCGTCACGCCGCCGTGACGAAGGGCCTTTTTGGAGGCTGTTGTTGCCATATGCGCAGTTCCTTTCTATGGGGGAGGATCAGTTCCATCTCCGCTTCTCGTAGACGCGGACGGTCAGGAACACGAAGACGAAGCAGATGGAGGCGTAGTAGAGGATGGCGGCGAAGTCAAAGAGACCGTTCTGGAAGTTGCCGAAGCGGGAGTAGATGGAGATCCAGGACAGGACGGCGCGGATCCAGTACACGTCGATGAGGCTGTTGACAAGGCCCAGACCCAGCATGAGGGCGATGACCGAAATGGTGATGACGGCGGCGGCCAGCTGGTTCTCGGTGAGGGCGGAGATGAAGGTGCCCAGGGCGATGAAGGCGGCACCGATGAGCAAGAGGCCCACCAGATTGCCGATGAGCTGACCCGTCACGGGGCCGATGTGGTAGAACTCATAGGTCTGGTTCCCGCGCTCGGCGGCGGCGGTGGTGTAGATGGGAATGAAGTTGATGCAGGAGACCAGCAGAGACCCGCCGAACACCGTCAGAGCGGCGAGGAACTTACCCATGACCATGCCCGTGATGGTGACGGGGGCGGTCAGGAGCAGCTGCTCGGTGCGCAGCTTCTTCTCCTCGGCGAAGAGGCGCATGGTGAGCAGGGGAATGAGGATACCCATGGCGAACATCATGATGGTGAAGTAGCTGGTGGTATCGTAGCTGGAGGAGAGGATGGTGGTGTAGCAGCAGATGAGAGCCGCCAGACCCAGAAACGCTCCCGTGTACACGTACCCGATGGGGGTGATGAAGAAGGAGCGGAGCTCCTTTTTGTAGATAGCAAACATAACGGTTTCCTTTTTCCTTTGTTATTTGATTCGTAAAAGGCTTTTATGACCTTTTTCTAAAGGCTTTGGGAGAGTCTTAAGAACCGTTTCGCAACAGGTTCTTAATGGGGATGTGGGGCAGGGCCCCAAGCGTTTCTTTACTCCTCGTCCTCGGGGGCAAGAGCGGAATTCTCCTCCCGCTTCTTGTCGGCCTCGGCCACCAGACCCTCGGCCACCTGGGCCTCCAGAGCGGTGCGGGGCTTGGCCTTGGAGCGGCGGGTGTAGCGAGTGGGGGTGTCGTCCTCCTCGGACTTATTGACCACCGTGATGAAGATGTCCTCCAGAGAAAGGCCCAGAGCCTCCAGACCGATCAGGGCCCAGCCGCGGTCGGCCAGGGTGAAGAACAGCTTCTTGCGGATATCCACACCGGGAGCGGACTCGATCATGTAGGTGGTGGCGTCCCCGTCCTTTTCGGCCAGAGCCTCGGCGTAGACGATGCCCTGCATATCCTTCAGAGTGGACAGCACCTGGTTCTGGGGACCGCAGATCTTGGCGTTGAAGCGGCGGTTGTTCTCGATGACGCGGGTGATGTTCTCGGTCTTCTCGTCGGCCACGATGCGGCCCTTGTTGATGATGATGATGCGGTCGCAGACGGCCTGCACCTCCTGCAGGATGTGGGTGGAGAGAATGACGGTATGGTCCTTACCCAACGAGCGGATGAGGTTGCGGATCTCGATGATCTGCTTGGGGTCCAGACCCACCGTAGGCTCGTCAAAGATGATGACCTTGGGAGAGCCGATGAGTGCCCCCGCGATGCCCACGCGCTGACGGTAGCCCTTGGACAGGTTCTTGATGACGCGCTTACGGACGTCCCCGATGCGCACCACCTCGCAGACCTCGCCGATGTGGGCCTCGCGGGGCAGCTTACAGCCCTTCAGCTCGTAGTTGAAGCTCAGGTACTCGTCCACCGTCATGTCCAGGTAGAGGGGGGGCTGCTCGGGGAGGTAGCCGATCTGCTTTTTGGCGTTCAAGGGATCCCCCAGCACGTCGATGCCCGCCACGCTGACCCGCCCCGCGGTGGAGGAGAGGTAGCCCGTGAGGATGTTCATGGTGGTGGACTTACCCGCGCCGTTGGGGCCCAGGAAGCCGACGATCTCCCCCTCGCCGATGGAGAGGCTGATGTCGTCCACGGCGCAGTTGGAGCCGTAGTTCTTGACCAGATGCTCAATTTGAATCATGATAGATCCTTTCTTGCGGCGTGACCGTGAGTCGCGCCGATATTTTTCTCTTGCAGATGCCCGATGGTGATGGGTATCCATAATAATACATCTTACAGTATATCATATTATTGTAACGAATTTATGAATTGGCGGCGTATATATGGGAAATTTCTTTGATTTTTAAGGATTTTGTGCGGGAGGGAAAATTGGGGTTATCGGTGTAACAAGATGAGAATCGCCCCTCCCCTCATCCGTCGCCGCCGCAAAGGCTGGCGACACCTTCCCCCGAGGGGGAAGGCTCTCAGAGGAGGTCCGCGTCTTTCCTGAACCCGGAACTTTGCAGATTCTTCACGGCTAATACCAAAGTGCGGTTTCCTCGGGTAGCCTTCCCCCTCGGGGGAAGGTGTCGCCCAGCAAGTGCGGCGGGAGACGGATGAGGGGGAGACAAAGACATTCTAACAAACAGCGCGTCAAGCGCGAATTTGAAATCCACCCGATCCCCGAATCTCCCTTTGCTCAAAAACAAATCCCCGCCCGGAAGACCCGAGCGGGGAAAAGGTATGGATAGGATTATTCCTTATACAGATAATTGAATCGCCCAATCGGCGCGGTATCACCGTTGGCATAGAAGTCCATAACGGTGGCCTCCTGCATATTGTCGCTCCACTTGAACTCGAAGTTCAGCTTGCCCTCCAGACCCACCAGAGCGCGGGGGACGGCGATGGTCAGGGTATCGCCCGAGACACGGAAGGCGGCGGTGCCGATCTGCTCCCAGGTAAAGCTCCCCTCCTCCAGAGTGCGGACGTACTTCTCGATGGAGGCCTGGTTCTTCTTGCCCATCTTGCGGTTGATGACCAGATCGTAGCCCTCCCAGCCCGTGGCCTTTTGGCGGTCGGTGTCGATGAACAGGGTCATCCAGCCGTCGCCCTCGCGGGGGGTGATGGTATCGGCGCACTTGACACGGAAGTAGATATTCTCGTCGTCGCGGGAGACACGGGCTTCCACGATGTCGTTGCGGCCCGTGGTGTTGACGTAGTGGTAGTCACCGAAGCCGTCCCAGTCGCGGTGGATGGTGGTGCCCTTGGGATTGCGGTAGACGGGGGTCACGGCGCTCCATGCCTTGTTGCCCGACTTGAGGTCAACAATGCCCGCGGGGGAGGTAGCCTGGCGGGGTGCGGCGCCCTTGAAGCGGCGGATGTTGTGGGCCAGCTGGAGGTAGTAGGTGTCCAGATAGCCGTCCTTGTCCATCTCGATGTCGCGGCTGTGCTCGCGGTCGTACTGATCCACCATGGCCAGCTGGGTGGACTCGTTGTCGGAGAGCCAGGGCTCGTGCCACTGACCCATGATCCACTCGTTCCAGCCCGTGACGAAGACGATATCGGGATCCAGATCCAGAGCGCGCTCCCACTGCTCCTGGACGTTGTAGCCGTACTTGTAGGAGTCGGGGGTGAGGAGATCGTGGCCGTGCTGACCCGTATAGCTGCGGCCGAAGGTCTTTACGTCATTGAAATGGGTGCAGATGCGGTCCTTGTTGGCGTTCTGTCCCACGCCCACGGTGACCATCTCACAGCTACCGTCGGGGCGGGTGACGTACTTGTGCTGGGGGTAGATCTCCAGCCAGCCCCACTGCCGGTTGGTCACAGGGCCGCAGCCGTAGCCGGGCTGACCGGGACGGAAGGTGAAGAACTCACGGATCTCGTTCAGGATACGGGTATCGGCCTCGCAGGTACCCTCGGCGGGGAGGGCGTCGGGATAGCCCATGATCATGGGCTTGCCGTCCAGCATATACCACAGGTCGGAGTACAGGCCGGGCTTGTAGATGTTCTGGTACAGGGAGCGGAGCATACGCTCGGTGGTCTCGGCGGGGCCAAAGTTGAGCATGAAGGCTACCTTGGGCACCTGGATGCCGTCGGCCTTGGCCTCCCGCAGGCCCTTGAAGAGAGGCTCGTAGGCGGAGCGCCAGGTCAGCGCGCCGTTGGTGCAGTCAAAGAGCAGGAAATCCACGCCTGCCGCCGACAGAAGGGCGGCGTGATGGCGGATGATGTAGGGGTCGGAGTCGCGGTAGAAGCCGTAAAAAGGCTCGTGCCAGTAGGGCTGGAAGGGACGCTCGCCCCAGGCGGGGTGATCCTTGCGATACTCGGCGGCGGGGTATTTGTCCAGCACCTCCACCACGTCCACGGGGCGGAGATCGGCGTGACCCTCGTGCCAGGTCCAGTAGAAGATACCCACCTGCTTGTCCTTCTTCTTACCCACGTCCTCCACCGACGCCACCTTGCGGCCCAGCATATCGGTGGCCTCCCAGGTGTCGTAGCCCAGATCCAGGGTGGCCTTCTCGGGGATGGGCTCGTAGGTAATGCCCGCGTACACAGGCTCGGCGGATGCCTCAAAGGACAGGAGCTTGGCACTGCCGCGCAGGGCGACGGTCACGTCGTGGACTCCCTCGGTGGGGTCGATCTCGCACCGCGCCTCGGTGTCCTCGTTGTCGTAGCTG
Organism: Clostridia bacterium; assembly: GCA_017483125.1. Classification (GTDB taxonomy): domain Bacteria; phylum Bacillota; class Clostridia; order Oscillospirales; family CAG-272; genus CAMEON01. The sequence continues at coordinate 5,725 of JAFULU010000126.1, read as the reverse complement.
GTGAAGGCGATGACGCCGATGTCCTTGCCGTCGGCCTTGACGTAGCCCAGGGTGGTGTTGCCCGAGTGGGCGAAGCGGACGCGGACGCTGATACTGCCCGTACCGAAGTCCACCTTGTCGGCCCGCCAGAGCTTGGCCTCTTTATCGAAATACAGTTCTGCCATGTGCATATCCTCACTTGGATTCAGAGTCGGGGGTGTTTTCCCTCCGCATGACCATAGTACCATAGAATGAGGAAAATGTCAACAAGTTTTGATGAAAAAATATTGACTTATTGCTATATATGTTGTATAATAGTCACAACACCGTACCCTTTCAAAGGAGGATATGACATGAAAACCAAGAAGTACGCTCCCCGCCGCGCCCTGGCCCTGGCTCTCGCCATCCTCATGGCCCTGAGCACCGCCACCGCCGTGGGATACTCCGCCATCCTCTCGGCCTTCGCCGCCGAGAGCGTGGACAAGTACGCACCGAGCGGCACCGTCCTGGTCTCCAAGGACGCCAAGGTCTCGATTTCGGCCTGTACCAACCAGCGGGCAGGCTCCGAGAACAGCTATGAGATGCCCTCCGAGACCTGGACCAAGATCAACCTGACCGACGGCCAGATCGGCAACGGCGGCTGGTCCTGCCAGCCCTACGACCGGGAGATGGACCACACCAAGCCCGTCACCGTCACCCTGGAGCTGGTCACCCCCTCCGAGGTCTGCGCCGTGACCCTCTTCCCCCACGGCCAGTTCCCCGCCAAGTATGAAATTCAGGTCTCCGCCGACGGCAAGACCTACGAGAAGGTGGCCGAGGACGCGGGTCAGCCCATCAACCAGAGCTCCCCCAAGTCCTACATCTTTGCCGCCAAGAAGGCCAAGTTCGTCCGGCTCCACATCGTCGAGCGCAACCCCGCCACGGGTCCCGACGGCGCCCTGGCTCAGCTGGGTGAGATCGCCGTCTTCGGTGCCGCCACCGCCGACGTGACTCTGGACCGCACCATGCTGGAGCTGTTCGTGGGTGAGACCGACAAGCTCTCCCCCGTCTTCGTGGGCACCAAGGACACCTTCCCCGTCACCTTCAAGAGCTCTGACACCTCGGTAGCCACTGTGGCCGCCGACGGTACGATCACTGCCAAGAAGTTGGGCAAGACCACCGTCACCGCTACCTGCGCTACCCTGAACAAGACCGTCACCTGCTCGGTGGAGGTGGTGGAGACCAAGCACTCCTTTGATGAGAACATCATGATCTCCATCTTCTGGCCTCCCACGCCCGAGTACATCACCGACGAGCAGTACAAGCTCCTGGCCGACGCGGGGGTCAACTGGGTCATGGGCGCGGGCGAGGAGACCCTGGCCACCGTGGAGAACCAGCGGAAGATGCTGGAGCTGTGCGCCAAGTACGGCATCGGCATGACCGTCTCGGACGGTAATTTCGGTGATTCGCTCCTGGGTAAAACCGAGGCGCAGATTGCCGCCGCCGTGGCCCGCTACAAGAACGTTCCCGCCGCTTACGGCTTCTACATGCGCGACGAGCCCTTCAACCCCAACGCCTATCTGGATGCCTATATCAACCTCAAGAAGGCCGCTCCCGATGCCTACATGCACCTCAACTTCCTCCCCAGCGGCTCCTACGGCTCGGAGGAGATCTACAAGGCCCAGATGAACGACTGGGCCAGACTGACCGCCTCGGCGGGCTACCCTCTGGACTACCTCATGTTCGACCGCTACCCCTTCCCCCTCCAGGCGGGTGCCATGGACCGCGCGGGCTTCTTCAAGAACGTCCGCTCCTGCTACGAGGTAGGCTTGAAGAATGACGTCAAGACGGGTCTGTACATCCAGACCGTCTGCCAGGAGGTGGCCTTCCGCCGTCCCACCGACAGCGAGATCCGCTACCAGATGTACGCCTCCCTGGCCTTCGGCTACAAGCAGCTCTCCTTCTTCACCTGGTTCACCCCCGTCAACCGCTCCGAGCCCTTCAAGGACGGTATCATCGCCCCCGACGGCACCCCCAACAAGCACTACGAGACCGTCAAGACCATCAACCACGAGATCCTCGCCATCGGTGAGACCCTGGTGAAGTGCGATGCTCTGGAGGTCTACTTCAACGGCCCCGACACCTACGGCCAGCCTACGCCCCCCGCCGACTTCTTCGTCCAGGCCGACAAGAAGGATTCGGTCATCCTCTCCTTCCTCCGCCACAGGGAGACGGGCCGCAACTACCTCATGGTGGTCAACAACAACTACGGTGCCAAGCAGGAGATCGAGCTGACCTTCGACAAGGCCATCACCTCTCTCTCCGAGGTCAGCCGCGTGGACGGCTCCCTGAAGGCTCTGACGCTGGATGGTCAGAAGCTGACCATCACCCTCCCCGCCGGTGACGCCATGTTCATCGCCCTTCCCGAGGGCTTCGACCGCTACGACGCCCCCGAGGGCCAGCCCGCCGCTACGGTAAATCTCGCCATCGACGCCATGATTACCGCTCCCTATTCCGCAGGCTCCGATGGCTGGTACATCTCCTGCCTCCAGGACGGCCAGCGCATCTCCGAGGGCTTGGGCAACGGCTGGAGAACCGAGAACCGCAAGGCCTCCTACGTGGACATCGACCTGGGCCGCACCCTGAAGTTCAACCGCGTGGATCTCTACCCCGCGGGCTCCATCTTCGACTACGGCTCGGCCTTCCCCGAGACCCTCAAGATCTCGGTCTCGGCCGACGGCAAGACCTACACCGAGGTCAAGACCCTTACGGATATCGAGATCAAGACCACCAAGGGTATGAAGGTGGACATCGGCGAGCAGGAGGCCCGCTACATCCGCGTGGATCTGGTGGATCCCGCCTCGGGCACCCGCTTCATGGCCATCAATGAGATTGAGATCTACCACGACGACGGCACGGTTCCCGCCCCCGAGACCTTCAGCCTCCTGAAGGACGACGGCACCGTCATCACCTACAAGGAGGGCGAGAACATCGCCAAGGGCAAGAAGACCTTCTACTCCTCCACCACCCCCGCCCACTACCAGGCATGGGGCTGGGATATCTCCTACATCAACGACGGCAAGAGCGGCAACGGCTGGACCTCCAACGTAGGTCTCAACCGCTCCCCCAACGCCACCGAGTACGTGGGCGTCTCCTTCGGTGACCTCTTCGCCGTGGAGAAGATTATCCTGGAGGACAACGGCGTATTCCCCGAGGACTTCAACGTAGCCCTCTCCGAGGACGGCCTCAACTGGACCGTTATCAAGGACGTCAAGGGTGAGCCCGACAAGAATTCGGGCGAGAAGTACGAGATTATGCTGGACACCCCCGTGAACGCCCGCTTCGTCCGTGTCACGGGCACCAAGCTCCGCGGCGGCGGTAACGACGGGTACCTCCTCCAGCTGGGCGAGATCGAGGCTTTTGGTAAGCCCGTCTGCGACAAGACCGTCCTGCAGGAGGCCATCGACACCTTCAAGGCCGAGGGCGGCGACGAGTCCGCCAAGGAGTTCACCGACGCCACCGCGGCCATGGAGAACGCGCTGCTGACCCAGACCCAGGCCCGCGACTACGCCAAGAAGCTGCTGGCTCTGGTGGGCAAGGAGCTGGAGACCGAGCCTCCCGTGACCGAGCCCGACACCCCCGCCGCGACCGATCCCGTAGAGGATCCCACCGACGAGGGCACCGCCGCTCCCACCGATCCCACCGAGAAGCCCACCGATCCCACCGACGTCCCCGAGACGCCTACCGAGGCACCCACCGACGAGCCCAAGCCCGGGAAGAAGGGCTGCGGCTCGGTGATCGGTCTGTCGGCACTGGTTGCCGTCGTGAGCGCGGGATGGATGCTCCGCAAAAAGAGAGAGGAGTAAGCTCCTTTCGGTAGGATGATCCCATAAACAATAACCGCACCCTGCCGTTTCGGTCAATACCATTCAGTTAAGCCTCCCCCTCTGGGGGAGGTGTCCGCTGAGCAAGCTCAGTGCGAAGCGTGACGGAGAGGGCTTTTACGCGCAAAATTGCCCTCTCAGTCGCCTTTCGGCGCCAGCTCCCCCAAAGGGGGAGCCTTTTCATTTTCTTAACTTAATGACATTGGCCGTTTCGGTGGGGTGCGGTTTTTTGGACGCAAAGGGAGTGGGACGCGGCCGCGTTGCCCTTTGCCCATAGCGGACCGATCGGGTCACGCGCGAAAAAGGGGACTCCGCTCGGAAGTCCCCTGCATGATTTTTTTACGGGTATCTCGAATAACTCAACGTGCGGCGAGCGGCGAGAAGATTTTTCGTCGGCCCGCTTGCGGGCGCTAATCAAAAAACCGCGCGTATATTTGATCCTATGCGAAGGTTTTTTGTAACGAATGACGGAAAAGATTCCGTCGATTCGCTGTGCGGGGAGTTTTTCGAGATGCCCTTACTTCAGTCCCAGCACGGCACCGCCGATGATGCCCGCGTCGTTGCCCAGAGCGGCGATGCGGATCTCGGTGCCCTTGACGATGCCCTGGCCGTAGACCTCGTCGTGGATGAGAGGGATCAGCATATCCAGAAGGTAGTCGCCCTCACCGGACACGCCGCCGCCGATGGACAGCACCTCGGGCTGGAAGATGTTGATGATGTTGGTCAGGCCCTGTGCCAGATAGTGGACGTACTTCGCCACAACCTCGGCACCTGCCTCGTCGCCCGCGCGCTTGGCGTCAAAGGCGGTACGGCCCGAGACCTTGCCCGCGGCGGCCACCATATCGGTCATGATGGTCTTACGGCCCTGTGCCTCGCACTCGGCCAGCTTCTCGGAGGTCATGCGGATCAGAGCGGTGGCCGAGCTGTAGGCCTCCCAGCAGCCCTTACGGCCGCAGCCGCACGGGGCACCGTCCACCTCGATGACGATGTGGCCCAGCTCGCCGCCGGCGTAGTTGAAGCCCGAAATGACCTTGCCCCCAATGATGATACCGCCGCCCACACCGGTGCCCAGGGTAATCATGATGGAATCGGAGGTACCCTTGGCGGCACCCGCGATGGCCTCGCCCCAGGCGGCGGCGTTGGCGTCGTTCTCCACGAAGACGTGGGGGACGGGGAAGCCTGCCTTGACGGCCTCGCAGACGTTGCACTGGTTCAGGGAGGGAATGTTGCAGCAGTACTCGACGATACCGTCGTCGTGGTTGGCAATGCCGGGGGAGGCGATGCCCACCGACTCGATCTCGGCAGGGGCAATGCCCGCCTTCTCACAGACGGTGTGGCAGATGGCGGCCATGTCGGCGGTGATCTCGGCGGCGGAGCGCTCGGCACCCGTGGGGATGCTGGCCTTGCAGACGATCTCAAACTTCTCATTGACAATTCCCGCGGCGATGTTGGTGCCGCCCAGGTCGATACCGATGCGATACATAGTGTAACTCTCCGTTTTCTGTAGATTTTCCGCGTAAAGCGGGGGAAGTAATTTTACCACATATATTTTACCCTATATGGGGGATTCTGTCAAGGGGATTTGAAAATTTAGCACGGTTAAATATGAGAGGGGAGAAATGGGGGCCGGGCGAACCGAGGCCCGCTCAACCCCAATTCCCCGTCCCTTGCCTCCTCCGTAACGGCAGGGCGCGGTTTGGCGTTGCGGAAAATGGGAGTTTTCAAATTTGGGTTTATCGCTGCGCGCTAAACCCAAGTGAAATGCGCTTGCGCGCGTGAAATATGCGCTGAAGCGCATGTGAAATACTCGCAAGCGAGTGTGAAATTTGCCCTTCGGGCAAGTTGAGGTGCAGAACCTTCGGTTCTGTCCATTATATTTTAAT
>JAFULU010000125.1 GCA_017483125.1 Clostridia bacterium | reverse complement strand
TCCTCCCGCGCCCGCTACCTCCTTCTGGACGAGAGCTTTGACGGTCTGGACCCCAACATCCGCATGACGGTCTGCGACCTCCTCATGGAGTACATGGCCGAGACGGGGGCCACCGTCATCATGGCCTCCCACAATCTCCACGAGATCGAGCATATCTGCGATACGGTGGGGATGCTCAACGGCACTCACATCGTCTACAGCTGTGAGATCGAGGCCATCAAGGAGCGCTATACCCGCATCCGCGCCGCCTTTGACCGCGAGGTGGATGAGACCGCGCTCACGGGAATCACATACGGCGACCTGAACGCCTGCGGGAAGGTGCTGTCCTTTGTCAGCGAGACCCCCGCCGATGAGGTGGAGGCCACCCTCCGCGCCCACGGCGGCCTGTGCCTGTTCGAGACCTACCCCCTGTCCTTGGAGGAGGTCTTCAAGTATGAAATGAAGAAGGGAGGAAAGAGCTATGACATCGAAGGACTCTTTGGAAACAAAGCGTAAATTCCGCCCCTTGCTCCATGAGATTCTGTGGACAGCCCGCCGCTACTGGTGGGTGGCCTTCGTGGGGGTACTTCTCTTCTTCGCCTTCACCTACGTCGCCACAAGGCTGGACGGCGACCGCCCCGATCAGTTCGCCCTCATCATGCGGGACTCCGAGGTCGCTCTGCGTATCGCGGGGGTGGTCTACGGTCTGTTCGCCGCATTCGCCCTGTTCTCCTTCCTGTGGAGCCGCCGGGAATCCGTCACCTACCTGTCGGTGGGCGCGGCGCGGTGGAAGCAGTTCCTCCTCCGCTACCTCTTCGGCTTGGTTGCCGTGGTGCTGGGCATCGTGATCCCCGTCCTGGCCGCCTACCGCCTGGAGATGGCCGCCTTCGGGGAGGATCCCTACCGCATCACGGTGCAGTACGTGAGCGTATACCTGTTCAGCCTGGTGACCCTCGCCCTCCTGAGCTATACCGTCGGTACGCTGGTTTCGGTGCTGTGCGGAAACTTCCTCTCGGCTCTCCTCACCACCGTCGGGGTGCTGGCCATGCCCTACGCCTTTTTGTGGGGCACCCAGACCATGGTGGGCTTCTACCTCTTCGGCACGCCCTTGGCTAACAGTCTTCTGAAGGATCACCTCGGAGCGGGACTGTTCACCATGCTGGAGGATCAGCTTCCCTACAAGATCTACACCGCTGCCTTCCTACAGCCCTCCACCACCGCCGAAGGCTACGGTCAAGGCTACCTGCTGGAGATGGCAAGAGCCGATCTGCCCACTCTGCCTACGGTTCGCATCGTCCTCCTGTTCGTCCTCATGGCCGTCCTGGCCCTCCTGGCGGGCTTCGCCTACTGCCGCCGTCCCGCCGAGCACGCGGGCAAGGCCACCGTCCACCCCATCCTGTCCCACGCGGTGGCCATCGCCAACGCCCTCTGTGTGGCCTCGTTGGTGCTGAAGCTGAAGGCCCCCGCCGAGGGCGCCCTCGGTACGGTGATCCTCACCGCCCTGTTCATCCTTGCCCTTGTGGTGGCCGTCGCCCTCCTCCGCTGGATCCTTATCCGCGACCTGAAGGGCGTGGTGAAGCATTACCCCATCCCCTGCGGTGTGGGTGCCGCGGCTCTGGTGCTGACCGTCCTGCTGAGCACGGGCTGGTTCGGGTACTCCTCCTACGTTCCCGACGCTACGGAGGTGCAGTCGGTGACCGTCACCTATAACCAGAACATTACCCTCCTCCGCCACCTGGGGCAAGGCTCCTTCTCCCGCGGCTGGGCCGATACCGGTGTCACCATGTCGTCCATGAGCGACGGCGAGACCTTCTACGACTTCCTCTACGTCTACGGCTTTGACCTGAATGAAAACAGCCTCCCCGTCCTGACCCTCTCCGAGGATGTGGAGATCGTCCGCTCCATCCACGAGGCCATCATCGCCGAGGGACGGCAGACCTATACGGGCAAGCCCACCGACGGCTTCACCGATACCGTCGTGCCGGTCTACTACAAGATCACCTACACCCTCAAGAGCGGCAAGACGGTGGCGCGCTACTACCCCTACCTCACCCTGACCGCCCTGGAGAAGACGGTGAAGGCCGAGGACACCTGGGGCATCCGCGAGGAGAGCGCCGGGGCCCTCGCCGACATGGGCTTCATCGAGGACGATACCTTTGAGTTCGGCGATCCCTTCTTCGCGGATTTCACCGCCGTCTCCCTTTCGGAGGAGGAGCGCGCGGCTCTGGCCGCCGCTCTGGATATGGACCTTGCCCTACAGACATCAAACGCCCGCTACTTCTCCAAGGCGGAGGAGGATCGGGTCATGGGCATCATCCGCGTCCGTATGATCTCGGGCGATTCCACCATTTTCGGTACTCATCCCCACGATCGCAAGTACCGGACCTACTATATCACCTCCACGTGGGAGAATACCCTGGCCTTTGTCCGTGAAAAGGGCCTGGATGCCTACTTCACTACCGACTACACCGTCACCGACGTCCGCTACCAGAGCTATACCCCCCGCTTTATGCTCAACGGCTTCGGCATGGGCGGCTCCCACGTCTTCTTCTCCTGCGAGAACACGGTGCAGATCATCCTGCCCGAGCGCTTCGACCAAGACGATATGGCAGCCAGCGTGACCCGCGCTACCGATCCCGTCCCCACCGAGCAGTGGACCGCCTGGTTGGACGCCTCCCGCCCCGTGGCCCTCATGACCCGCCCCGGCCGCATGGTGCAGATCATCCTCACCAACGAAAAGGGTGAGACAAAGCTGGTAACACGGTATATCTACGAGGCGGATATTCCGCAGTAAGGTAAGATACAAGATACGTGCCGAGCAAAGCTCGGCAGATACGAGATACAAGATATGGTTGCGGAGCGGTATGCCTTGCGCCATATCCTTGTATCCCGTATTTTTGTTTTTTTAGGACACTATACCATCCAATACAGCATCCCATAACGGAACGGGTCGTTTTTCAAATTGCGGTTTATCGGGCTGTTGGGTTTCCTCGTTCTTTGCCTTCCCCGCTGGGGAAGGCTCACGGAGAAACCCACCGATAAACCCAAATTTGAAGGTCAACACCATATCCACCTCCCTTCCTCCTCATGTGCAACCATCACGGACAAACTTATGTCATCCTCCACAAAAACCCTTTCACCACCCCCGCCCTTATGGGTCAATTATGAGAAATTCCCATGCCCGACAACACAATTTCCCCCATTCCCTTGACACGGCCCCCAAAAAGGAGTATAATAAACCCAAACAAACGCCCGCTTGCGGGCAGCTACCGCGTGAAAGACTTGACGAAAGGACGGTTTACACCCATGAAAAACATCTCCCGCAATCTCACCATGCTCTGCGACTTCTACGAGCTGACCATGTCCAACGGCTACTTCAAAACAGGCCTCAGCGATCAGATCGTCTACTTTGACGTCTTCTACCGCAAGAACCCCGACGGCGGCGGATACGCCGTGGTGGCAGGCCTTGAGCAGATCGTGGAGTACATCCAGAACCTCCACTTCGACGAGGACGATATCGCCTACCTCCGCTCCAAGAACCTCTTTGATGAGGGCTTCCTGGACTACCTCCGCACCTTCCGCTTCACGGGTGACATCTGGGCCGTTCCCGAGGGTACCTACGTCTTCCCCGGCGAGCCCCTCATGACCGTCCGCGCCCCCACCATCGAGGCCCAATTCATCGAGACCTACGTCCTCATGGTCATCAACCACGAATCCCTCATCGCCACCAAGGCCTCCCGCCTGGCCCGCGCCGCCAAGGGCCGCTCCATCTCGGAGTTCGGCTCCCGCAGAGCCCAGGGTGCCGACGCCGCCATTCTGGGTGCCCGCGCCGCCTACATCGGTGGCGTGAATAACACCGCCTGCACCATCACCGACGAGGTCTACGGCGTCCCCGCCTCGGGCACCATGGCCCACGCCTGGGTCCAGATGTTCGACGACGAGCTCACCGCCTTCCGCAACTACTGCACCCTCTACCCCCACAACGCCACCCTCCTGGTGGACACCTACAACGTCCTGGAGTCGGGCGTGCCCCACGCCATCCAGGCCTTCAACGAGATCCTGAAGCCCCAGGGCATCACCAAGTGCGCCGTCCGTCTGGACTCGGGCGATATCGCCTACCTGTCCAAGAAGGTGCGTAAGATGCTGGACGAGGCGGGCTGGTTCGACTGCAAGATCGTGGTCTCCAACTCCCTGGACGAGTACATCATCCGCGAGCTGATCCGCCAGGGCGCCGAGGTGGATGCCTTCGGCGTGGGCGAGCGCCTCATCACCGCCAAGAGCGATCCCGTCTTCGGCGGCGTCTACAAGCTCTGCGCCATCGAAAAGCCCGATGGCACCATCCTCCCCAAGATCAAGATCTCCGAGAACGTGGGCAAGATCACCACCCCCCACTTCAAGAAGGTCTACCGCCTCCGCGGCCGCGATACAGGCAAGGCCGAGGCCGATCTGATCTGCCTCCACGACGAGACCATCGACGACACGAAGCCCCTGGAGATCTTCGACCCCCAGAACACCTGGAAGCGCAAGACCCTCACCAACTTCACCGCCACCGAGCTGCTGGTTCAGGTCTTCAAGGACGGCGAGCTGGTCTACGACCTCCCCACCCTGGACGAGATCCGCGCCCACTGCCTGGCCGAGCGGGACGGTATGTGGGAGGAGGTCCGCCGCTTCACCAACCCCCACACCTACTACGTGGATCTGTCCCAGAAGCTCTGGGACATCAAGCACGGACTTCTGAACCAGAGAAATCACTAATGAACCACCGCAGGGGCGCACACACAGGTGCGCCCCTACCCATATCGCCTTAAAGCCAAACAAATAACCGCATCAGGAGGATACCCAACCATGGTCCAAGAGTTCCCCCGCCCCGATCTGCGCCCCTACCTGGGCAAGACAGTCACCATCGGCATCGACCGTCCCATAGGCTACGTCCACCGCAAGGGCGACAAGACCCTTGTGTACCCCATCAACTACGGCTACATCCCCGACGTCCTGGGCGGCGACGGCGAGGAGCTGGACGTCTTCCTTCTGGGGGTAGACCACCCCGTGGACACCTATACGGGAAAGGTCATCGGCATCGTCTACCGCGCCGACGACGTGGAGGACAAGCTCATCATGGCCCCCGAGGGAGTGAGCTTCACCGCAGAGGAGATGGCCGCCGCGGTGCATTTCCAGGAAAAGTACTACGATTCCACGGTGGTGGGCGGGTAAGCCTCCCGCCCGACCGAAAAAACCCAAAAATTCCTGAAACTTTTTTCGCAAAACCCCTTGCATTTTTCAAAGAAGTGTGGTATAATATCACCTGTTGCACAGGGGTATAGCTCAGCTGGTAGAGTACCGGTCTCCAAAACCGTGGGTCGCGGGTTCGAATCCTCCTGCCCCTGCCATCTGAAATAGTAGTAGACTCTCGAACCGTATGGTTTGGACATCTACTACTATTTCTATTTTTTGCCTTGTTTTTCAAGGATTTTCGGCTAATTATCCTGTATCTTCATTTGGACACAATTTGAAGATCCGCAAAAAACAAAGCAAAAAACTCGGAAAGCCTTACAAAATCAAACCTAAGTGTCCAATATTATTTAGACATTTCCTCCTCATACTGAGACGGACTTCTGTATTTTAGACGCGAGTGAGGTCGTTCGTTATTGTAATAATCGATATATTTTCCAATCGATTCCTTAAAATTCTTTTCAGAACTGTATTCTCTGCGATACAGTTCTTCTTTTTTTAGAGTAGAATAGAAACTTTCTTGGGGTGAATTGTCATACGGCGTTCCCTTTTGCGAAAAAGACTGTTTGACACCCAATGACAATAGATATTTTCGAAATGTATTTGATGTATACGCCGTTCCTTGATCGCTATGGAAGATCAAGCCCGATTTAGGATGCCTTGCTAAATAAGCTTGTTCAAATGTTGATTTGATTAGGCGCGTATTAGGCGTAGAAGAAATTTTGAAGCCAACAATTTTTCTGGAATACAAATCCATAACCGTACAGATGCTGTAATTCCGATGGTTGAATCTAAAAAACGTGACGTCCCCCACCCATACTTCGTTTGGGGCTTGAGGATTAAACTCTCGCTTGACCAAGTTTTCCTTTTTTCTAAGTTCGCGCTTTTCTTGGTCGTACCACTCTTTAGAGTTTCGCCTGATGCTTTGTAGCCCCAATTCTGCCATCAGTTCTGAGACCATTTCTTTTGATGTTCGATAGCCTCTTTGTTTTAAAATAGAATTAAGTGTTTTCGCACCAAAATTTTGCCGGTGATCATGATAGGCTTCCAATATCGCTTGCTTGATTTCCGCGCGGTGTTGTGTATAATAATTATTCTCTCCCTTATTACGTACAATGTGATCGTAAAAGGTAGCTTTGGATACCTTCAAGGTCTCACAGATATATTTGGCTGGATATTTATCGGCAATTTTCTTGATCTCGTGCAATTTTTCTGACAAAGGAGAATACGGGGCACAGCTTACAGATTGCAAAATTTCCAGCTTAATTTGTAATTTTTCGGTTTTTCTTTGCAAGTCACGATAATCCTGTAAAGAAACCGAATTACTTTCTTTTTCAGTAATTGCTTGATGATGTTGTTTTACCCAATGGTAAATAGTGCTGCGTGGAACGCCGTGTTCCCGGGAAAGAATAGTGGCAGAGCTTCCATTCAGATACGCATGAACGATGGTTTGTTTTTCTTCTGTTGTGTAATTCCTTTTCATAGAGATTCCTCCATATCTTTCTATAATAATTAGACTTCGCAACGCACTATTACAAATTGCGAAGCTTAACCATTATAACATGCAAAGAATATTTTTTCGAAACCTATTGCAAATTTTTGCAAAAAGGTGTATAATATACTCACAACTTAATAAACGGGAGCTTGTATACAGGCTGAGAGGAAGGTGTGACCTTCGACCGAGAACCTGATTTGGATAATGCCAACGTAGGGATGCCTGATACGAGGATATTGGGAGGAACAAAGGAATTTTTGGAGTTACCGAATCGGTAGCTCCTTTTTTGTTGCAATTTTGGAGGAAAAGAAAATGGTAAAGGTAAACGGAACAGAGCTTGATATTGCCGGTAAAACGCTTACGGAGTATCTTGCAACCACGAACTATGATATGAAGCGAATCGCTGTCGAGCGCAACGGAGATATCGTTCCCAAGGCACAGTATGGCGAAACCGTGCTTCAGGATGGCGACAGTCTTGAAGTTGTCAGCTTTGTGGGAGGCGGCTAATATGATGCTACCTACAAAAGAAGAATGGATAAAGGCGCTCAAGGAACGCCACGGCAAGGAGCTACAACAAGCCTTTTCATCGGCAACGGTTGCCATCTGCGGTCTTGGCGGTCTGGGATCGAATATCGCCATTCACCTCGCCCGTGCCGGCATCGGCAAGCTGATCCTCTGCGACTTTGACCGCGTGGATATTACCAATCTCCACCGTCAGCAATATAAGGCATCGCAGATCGGTATGTATAAGACCGATGCTCTTGCGGATAACCTTCGGGAAATCAATCCGTATATCGAGCTTGAAACGCACACAGAGCATATAGCGGAAGAAAATGCTGTAACGCTTCTGCAAGGAGTGGACATCATCTGCGAAGCCTTTGACGATGCGGAATGTAAAGCGATGCTTACGGAGATCGTTCTCACAGAAATGCGGGATAAGTACCTCGTAGCGGCATCGGGTATGGCGGGACTTCACGATGCCAACAGTATAAAGACAAGAAAAGTAACGAGCAAATTCTATTTGTGAGGCGACGGAGAAACTGACGTATCAGAAGGGATGGGGCTTGTATCGTCGCGTGTTATGGTTTGCGCCGCGCACGAGGCGCATACGGTACTGAGAATTTTAGCAAATAATTTTGAAGAATAAAGAGGAAAACAAAATGAACAACGACAAACTTATTATCGGCGGACACGAATTCAGTTCCCGTTTCATTCTCGGATCGGGCAAATATTCCATGAAGCTCATCGAGGCGGCAGTTAAGGATGCTGGAGCTGAGATCATCACCTTGGCAGTTCGCCGCGCCAATACCAAGGAGCACGAAAACATTCTCGACTACATACCCGAAGGAATCACGCTTCTTCCCAACACCTCGGGAGCGAGAAACGCAGAGGAAGCAGTCCGTATCGCTCGCCTTGCCCGTGAGCTTGGATGCGGTAACTTTGTTAAGATCGAAATTATGCGCGACTCCAAATATCTCCTTCCCGATAACGTGGAAACCATCAAGGCAACCGAGATACTCGCAAACGAGGGATTTGTGGTCATGCCGTATATGTACCCCGATCTGAACACCGCCCGTGACCTTGTAAACGCAGGCGCGGCAAGCGTGATGCCCTTGGCTTCCCCCATCGGTTCGAACAAAGGACTTGCAACCCGTGAGTTTATTCAGATACTCATTGACGAGATCGACCTGCCCATCATCGTAGATGCAGGCATCGGCAGACCTTCGCAGGCTTGCGAAGCCATGGAGATGGGTGCGGCGGCCATTATGGCGAATACCGCCCTTGCAACCGCCGGCGACCTTCCCATGATGGAATCTGCATTCAAGCAGGCAATTGAAGC
>JAFULU010000124.1 GCA_017483125.1 Clostridia bacterium | reverse complement strand
TTTTGCATTTTGCATTTTGCATTTAATTGGGCTGATACTGCTCCCGCAGAAAGTCCCCGATCCACTGGATGATCTCATAGCTGTCCAGAGGGACCTCCCCCAGCACCTCGCGGAGCTGTCTCGTGTCCAGCTCGACTCGGTGGCCGTTCATGTCGTGAACGAAGGTGAAGTCGATCTCGGGGCTCCCCATGATGAGGGTCTCCATGGTGGAGACCAGATCACCGATGGGGGTGAAATCAATGTGGTCGGTGTGGAAGGTGGCCGTGACCACGGTGCCGTGGTCCTCGGGATGCTCCTCCTCGTGGCGGGACTCGATGGTCACGCTCCCTCCCGTCTGCTCGGCGGCCAGCATGAGGAGCGGCACGCCCATGCCCACCTTGCGGGTGGTGCGGGTGGTGTAGAAGGGGTTCATGACGGTCTCCACGACCTCGGGCTTCATGCCGCAGCCGTTATCCGTGATGGTCATGGTCAGGAGTGAGCCGACCTCCACCAGGGATATGTCGATCAGGGTCGCCCCCGCCTTGACGGAGTTCTTGGCGATGTCCAGAACGTTGAGTGAGAGTTCCTTCATCTTACTGCACTCCTTTCAGACGGAGAAATAGCTGATGCCGCACGAGATCCCCCGAGTAGGGCTCGTCTTCCAGATCGAAATAGGCGTCAGCGTCGCGGATGTCCCACAGGTAGTGGGCGTCCGAGCCGCAAACGAAGGTCTTATCCCGCAGATGGGGGATATTGGCCAGGCAAGCCTCCCGCTTGTCCATGTCCCGCAGCTCCACGCAGCTGAAATCGGGATCCTCGGGGACCGTACCCAGGATGGATACGATGCCGTTGGCCTCTCGGTCGATGTGGGCGGGGTAGCACACGCCGTTGTACTTCTCCACCAGGGGAGGGACCTCCCACAGGGAGAGCATGGTGGCGTTGGGAAGCAGGTCGTCCTCCACCCCGATGGGCTCGTCCTCCTCGTTCAGGATCAGCTGATCCCCGAAGATGTCCACCCGGTTTGGGATGCGGACGCGGTAGGTCTCCACCTCCTCGCCAAAGGCCATGGCGTCCTCCAGCCGCTCGAAGAGGCAGACCACGTGGATCTCCTCGGCGGTGGTCAGCTCCATCCCCGGGACGGGGATGATCCCTTGGCTCTTGGCGGCCTTGTAGAAGGCGGGGCAGTTCTTCACCGAGTTGTGGTCGGTCAGCGCCGCGATCTGCAAGCCTGCCAGGGCGCAGACACCCGCGATGTTGTTCGGGGTCATGTCGTTGTCGCCGCAGGGGGAGAGACAGGAGTGGATGTGGAGGTCGTAGTAGTAGCGGTTCATAGTCCCAGCTCCGCCAGCTTCTTCGCCGTCTCATAGGCGGGAGCCTCGGTGGCAAGGATGTTGATCCCCTTGGCCTCGGCGGTGCTCCTCACGCTCTCCTCCAGGGTGACTCCCTCGCAGAGGATGATGCAGGACACGTCGGCCAGGGTGGCTACGGCCACGATATTGAGATTGGACATGATGGTGAGCCAGACGTTATCCGCCTGCGCCCGCCCCATGACCCAGGAGAGCAGGTCTCCGATGTACACCCCCTCAACCTCACGGTCGCCCTCGGGCAACGTGACGGGGGTCAAGGACAGAGTATCTTTCAGTTCTGTAACCGTCACTGCTTGGATTCCTCCTCCTTGGTTTTCAGTAATGTCTCCAGCTGCTGGTTCCGCAGGATGACGCAACCGTCCTCCGCCGCCCGGCCGCAGACCACGTCCTCGGCAAAGGCCCGGCAGTTGGGGGCTCCGCAGGCGCCGCAGTCGATACCCGGCAGGGCATCGGCCAGCTTCTGGATCACCGCCATCATCCGCAGGGACTCGCCGAAGTTGGTGGAGAGCCGTTGGATGGGCATATAGGTGGGCAGCTCGTCAAAGCAGTAGTCCTCGGGAATGTAGTCCCGCTCGGACTCCGAAAGCAGAGTCTGGGAGACGGGCAGGTATCTGCGCAGAGTCTGGAGTCTGGCCTTGGCGACGAAGGGGTTCTCCACCACCATGGCTCCGCCCACGCACCCGCCGGGGCAGGCGTTGAGCTCCACGAATTCCAGGCCCGCGATATTGCCGTTGTCCAGCTGCTCCAGCACGCGGTTGACGTTCTCGATGCCGTCCGCGGCCAGGTACTTATCGTTGAAGAGCGCCGAAGCCTCTCCGCCCGTCGTGGCCCAGCTGATGCCGATCATGCCCGATTGGGACAGATTCTCCGGCTCCTTGCCGCGGCGCATGACGTTGATGAGGCTGAAATAAACGTCGCTGATG
The DNA here is from genome assembly GCA_017483125.1 of Clostridia bacterium. Lineage (GTDB taxonomy): Bacteria > Bacillota > Clostridia > Oscillospirales > CAG-272 > CAMEON01. Next base: position 5,345 of record JAFULU010000124.1, on the reverse strand, counting down.
GACAGGACCTCGTCCACCTCGCTTTGGTAGTCCCCGAACCCGTTGCGGACGTAGCTGACCTTACCGGGGCAGGGGGAGATGAAGCATACGCAGATATCCTCGCGCTTCAGCTCGGGGTGCTCCTTCATAGCGCGCTCCAGAGCCAGCTTGGCGGCGATCTCCATGGGGGGAAGGATCTGCATGATATGCTCCTTCAGGGTGGGATACCGCAGGGATATCAGACGAAGCACGACGGGACAGGCGGAGTTGATGACGGGCTTGGGAATGCCCACGGTCTTGAGGTAGGTCCTGGTGTAGGCCGAGACCAGCTCGGCGGCCTTGGATACCTCAAAGACGTCGTCGAATCCGATGTCCTTGAGTCCCTGCAGGACGTAGTCCACGTCCTCCAGATCCTCGAATTGTCCGTACAGGGTAGGCGCGGGTAGCGCGATCTTGTACTTGGTGGTCTTCAGCACCTTATCCAGGCGGCTGTAGGTGGCCTTTTTGGCCTTGTTCTGGCAGATCTTGATACAGATCCCGCAGTCGATACAGCGTCCCGTATTGATCCTCGCGTGGCCGTCCACGATGCGGATGGCCTCGGTGGGACAGTGCTTCAGACAGGTCGTACATCCCGTACAGCGTGACAGGTCCAGAGATACCGAATGTTCATACGAGTTCATAGCACCCGTGTCTCCTTTCCCGGCTGTGTCGGTGGGGGGTGGCCCCAAGCCCGATGCTGTGCCGAAATGGGGGGACGAAATGAGAAAAAGTCTTTGCGCAGGATCTTCAAACGCGCTCATACGCACGAGGAGAACACGCGCAGGAAAAGGGCCCCTCGGGGCACGTATTCCTGTTTTGATCGCCGTCAGGCGAGCAAAACGGTCATAGTGATGGTGGTTCCCTCACCCACGACCGACTCGATCTTCATATCGTCGGTATAGCGCTTCATGTTCGGGAGTCCCATGCCCGCGCCGAAGCCCAGAGAGCGCACGTTGTCGGGGGCTGTGGAATAGCCCTCCTGCATCGCCTTTTCCACGTCGGCGATACCGGGACCGCGGTCGGTAAGGATCATCACGATGCGATCCTCGTACACGAGAACCTCCGCCTCACCGCCATCCGCGTGGATGACCATGTTGATCTCGCCCTCGTACATGGCGATGGAGATCTTACGGATGACCTCGGGGGGGATACCCAGCCTGCGCAGGTTCTTCTTGACCTGCACAGAGGCCTGACCGGCAGAGGAGAAGTCCTCGCCGTCCACCAGATAATGAAATCTTACTGCCTCATTCATATTACTTCACCGCTTTGACTTCAGTCCGGCTGACTCCCAGACCGCGGTCGTACAATCTCCCGCAGGATTCGTACATTCTCTTGGCGGTTCTGAGCACCACAAGATCGGACTCCTTGGCCAGGCGGATCATCTCCTCCGACGGGCACTTGGAGCGGACGAAGACGACGCATCTCATGTCCATCATCTCGGCGGTGCGGATGACCTGGGGATTGCAGAGTCCCGTGAGAAGCACAGCCTGATCCTTGACGTAGGCCAGGACGTCGCTCATCATGTCGCTGCCGCAGGCGGAGTGGACCTCGTCGTCCAGAAACTCCTCGCCGCAGACCACCTCCGCGTCAAGGATCTCCTGAATGGTTGAAATTTTCATAGTACCAAGCTCCCTATCGTAGGATGGAAATTACATGTACTTAGCCAGGATACCGGCCATGTCCTTGGCGACCAGACGGCCGTAGACCTCGCCGTTGATGGTCAGGACGGGAGCCAGACCGCAAGCGCCGATGCAGCGGGTGGCCTCCAGAGAGTACTTACCGTCGGCAGAGGTGCTGCCAACAGCCACGTTCAGAATGCGGGAGCACTCCTCGATGATGTCGCCCGAGCCCTTGACGTAGCAGGCGGTACCGAGGCAGACAGCCACGGCGACCTCACCGTCGGGGTTGAGCTTGAACTGGGAATAGAAGGAAACGACGCCGTAGATCTGCTCGGCGGGAGTGCCGGTCTTGTCGGCAATGATCTTCTGCACCTCGACGGGCAGATAGCCGTAGATCTCCTGCGCCTCCTGCAGGATGGGCATCAGCTTGCCCTGGACGCCGTCGTACTTCGCGATGACCTCAAGCAGCTTGGCTTCCTGCTCGGGAGTACCGCGGAAATCGACCGTAGTCAACTTCTTCTTCATAACTTTTGAGACCTCCTCAATGTGATTTTTTTGCGTTGGATTTGCCGCATTGTACGCTCACCCGTCCGGGAAAACGGATGGGCATACGCATACAAGGATATTATATCACAAACCCTTTGAAAAGTCCATAGGTTCGTGTTAAAAAAATGAAGAAACTTGTTAGAAAATTGTCAATATTCCTCTTCTTAAAATGTCAAACTGCACACACGGCTGTATATTTTCACCTTTTCATGAATAAATTCCCCGCAAAACCGTTGAAAAAACACGGATTTCGTGGTATAATGGGGAAGGTCGATTCAATCGAATGCGCTATGACGAGATACAAAATACACGCCGAGCGAACTCGGCGGATACAAGATACAAGATAACGCACGACTCGGTATCTTGTATCTTGTATCTCGTATCTTGTATCTTCCCATCCCCCATGAAAGGAGGCCTCCACATGAAAAAGAAGCTCACCGTCGGTATCCTCGCCCACGTGGACGCGGGGAAGACCACCCTGTCCGAGGCACTCCTGTACCTGTCGGGCAAGCTCCGTACCCGTGGCCGTGTGGATCACGGTAACACCTATCTGGACTATGACCCCATGGAGCGGGAGAGGGGCATCACCATTTTCTCCAAGCAGGCGCGGTTCTCCACCGAGGCCTGCGACTTCATCCTTCTGGACACCCCCGGCCACGTAGACTTCTCCGCCGAGGCCGAGCGAGTGCTGACCCTTCTGGACTACGCCATTTTGGTGGTCTCGGCTCCCGACGGGGTGCAGAACCATACCCGCACCCTCTGGCAGCTCCTGGAGCATTACAACGTCCCTACCCTCCTCTTCGTCAACAAGACCGACATCGCGGTGAAGCGCAAGGAGGAGATGGAATCCGACCTGCAAAAGGCCCTGTCCCCCGCCTGCGTGGGCTTCTACGAAAAAGAGTCCCCCGCCGAGCGGGACGAGCGGCTGTCCATGCTGCGGGAGGACTGGATGGAGGCGGTTTTGGAGGGGGAGACCCTTGAGGACGGGGAGATCGCCGCCCTTGTGAGTCAGCGCAAGCTCTTCCCTACCCTCTTCGGCGCGGCTCTGCGGCTGGACGGGGTAGCCTTCCTTCTGGAGACGCTGGACCGCTACACCCTCGCCCCCGCCTACGAGGAGGATGCCTTCGGTGCCAAGGTCTACAAGATCGGCCGCGCGGGGAGCACCCGCCTGACCTATATCAAGCTGACGGGAGGCCGTCTGTCCCCCCGCGACGAGGTGACCTACACCGCCGCCGACGGCAAGACCGTCACCGAAAAGGTCTCCCAGCTCCGCCTGTATTCGGGGGACAAGTTCGAGCAGGTGGATCGCGTAGAGGCGGGGGAAATCGCCGCCGTCATGGGTCTTACCGCCACCTACGCGGGCCAGGGTCTGGGCACCGAGGCCGACACGGGGCGACCCCTTCTGGAGCCTGTTTTGTCCTACGCCATCACCCTCCCCGAGGGAGTGGATCCCCGCATAGCCTTCCCCAAGCTCAAGGAGCTGGAGGAGGAGGAGCCCTCCCTCCATCTGGCGTGGAACACCGAGCTGTCCCAGATCGAGGCCCGCCTCATGGGGGACATCCAGACCGATCTTCTGAAGCGGCTCATTGCCGACCGCTTCGGCATGGACTGCGAGATGAACGAGGGGCGCATCCTCTACAAGGAAAGGATCGCCGCCCGCACCGTGGGTGTCGGGCATTTCGAGCCCCTCCGCCACTACGCCGAGGTACAGCTCCTCATGGAGCCTCTCCCCGCGGGGTCGGGGCTGGTCTTTGATACCCATCTGCCCGAGAATATTCTGGATCTCAACTGGCAGAGGCTGATCCTCACCCACCTGTATGAAAAGGCTCACCGCGGCACCCTGACGGGAGCCCTTTTGACCGACACCAAAATGGTGCTGGTGGCTGGCCGCGCCCACCTCAAGCACACCGAGGGCGGCGACTTCCGCGAGGCCACCTACCGCGCCATCCGCCAGGGTCTCATGAAGGCGGGATGTACCCTGCTGGAGCCCTACTATCGCTTCCGTCTGGAGCTTCCCGCATCTCTGGTGGGCCGTGCCATGACCGATCTGCAGAACCGCCACGCCGACTTTGAGATGGAGTCCTCCACCGCCGAGACCGCCGTTTTGGTTGGCCGAGGCCCCGTTTCCACCCTCCATAGCTACGTCCGCGAGGTCATTTCCTACACCCGCGGGCAGGGGCGCATGACCTGTATCTCCGACGGCTACGAGCCCTGCCACAACACCCCCGAGGTGGTGGCGGCGGTGGGCTACGATCCCGAGGCGGACTTGGAAAACACCCCCCATTCGGTGTTCTGCTCCCACGGCGCGGGGGTGGTGATCCCCTGGCAGGAGGTGGACACCCACAAGCATCTGGAGGCCAATATCAGCCGTCCCGTGGTGGACGGAAACAGCGAGGACACTCTGTCGGTGATGCCCCGCCCCGCTTCCCTGAAAAAGAAGTACGCCCTGTCCGACGAGGAGCTGGAGGCCATCATGTTGCGGGAGTTCGGCCCCATCAAACGGCGCAAGTACACCGAGCCCAAGAGGATCGCCGATATCCCCGCCAAGCACCAAAAGCCCAAGCCCCAAAAGCCCGCCCGACGGCTGGTGATCCTGGACGGCTACAACCTCATCTTCGCCTGGGACACCCTGAAGGAGATTTCCGACTACAGTCTGGAAAAGGCCCGCGACACCCTGCTGGACACCCTTGCGGGCTACGCCGCCTACACCAAGACCGAGCTGATGGTGGTCTTCGATGCCTACCGCGTGCCCGACGGCATGGGATCCGACTTTGTGCGGGACGGAATGCGGGTGGTCTACACCAAGGAGCACCAGACCGCCGACGCCTACATTGAGAAGGTCATCCACGACCTGGGCCCCGACTACTCCATCCGCGTGGTCACGGGGGACTACCTCCTCCAGATCTCCGCCGTCACCGCAGGGGTCAGCCGCATGACCACAAGGGAATTCGTGGCCGAGGTCACGAGGGTAGGCAGCGAGATCACCGAGTTCATCCGCAGGCTGACCGAGAAGAGAGGGTAAAATTGCAGTTTATCGTTCCGATAAACTGCAATAGTGAAATACGCTTCGCGTGTGAATCGCTCGCAAGCGAGCCTGAAATACGCTTCGCGTGTGAAATCCTCCCTTCGGTCGGGTGTCGCTCCATCCTACAGATGGCAGAA
>JAFULU010000123.1 GCA_017483125.1 Clostridia bacterium | reverse complement strand
TCACGGATCAGACGGCTCCTTTTTTTCGCGCTTGCACTTGACTTTTGGACGGTTGTGTGGTATGATATAGAAAAATGGGTCAGTATGCCCTTTGAGGACTTTGACACCACAAATTGAGGTTGTTTCTATGACTGATTTTCAAAAGGAGGTCCTGTCCCTTCTGAAGGCTGCCTTGCATGAGACCGAGCCTACGGGGGTGGATCTCAAGGACTTGGGAAAAATATACCAATTCGCGGAGGCCCAGCAAATGATGGGCGCCCTGTATTACGGTTTGTTGGGGGTTCCGGGCTTTACCGAGCATCCCGTCAGCCAGCGCTTCATGGAGCGCTTCTGCGGATATCTGGGTCACGACGCGGCACAGATGGAGGCGTTGGATGCCATTCTCTCTGCCTTTGAGGAGGAGGGGATCACCCATATGCCCCTCAAGGGCACCGTGCTCAAGGGAATGTACCCCAGCTTTGAGATGCGAACCATGGGGGACGCCGATATCCTCATCCGTCCCGAGGAATACAAGCGGGCGGCGGCCGTTATGCGGCGGCTGGGCTGTGAGTTTGAGTGTGAGAGTGATCACGAATACAACTGGCATACCGCCGACGGGCACCACATCGAACTGCACAAGTGTCTGATCCCCTCCTACAACAAGGATTACTACGCCTACTACGGTGACGGTTGGCGGTTGGCCACCCCCTGCGAGGGAAGCAAGTACCGCCACGAAATGACTCCCGAGGACACCTTCATTTACCTGTTCACTCACTTCGCCAAGCACTACCGCGATCAGGGTGTGGGCATGAAATACGTGGTGGATTTCTACGTGTTCAAGCGGAAGCATCCCACCATGAACTGGCGGTACGTGGAGGCCGAGCTGGATAAGCTCATGCTGTCCGAGTTCTACCTCAACGTCATGTACATGATCTCGGTATGGTTTGAGGATGCCCCCGCCACCGAGCTCAGCGATTATCTGACGGGTAAGATCTTCTCCTTCGGTGTGTTCGGGGATTTCGAGCTGAACGTGGTCTCTCAGGGCTTGAAGCTCTCCAAGGACGGCGGCTCGGCCAAGTCCAAAAAGAAGTGGCAGATGTTCTTTCCCCCTTACGCCACCATGTGCCTGCTGTATCCCGTCCTGAAGAATTGGGCCATTCTTTTGCCCCTCTTCTGGCTGGTCCGTCTGGTGGATCGGGCACTCCACCACCGTGACCGCTACCGCCGCAACATGAAGAATCTGGACAGAATGTCCGAGGAAAACATTCGTCAGTACCAACAGGAGCTGAACTACGTGGGCCTTGATTACCATTTCGGTAAGGAAGACCCACCGCCCAAGGGCGAATAGGTCGGTTTTTCCACAGCCTTTGAGCAACGACACGAGAAGGCACTTGTGCCGTTGCTCTTTTTTATGGGCACCTCTAAAAACTCATCGTGCGGGGAGCGGCGAGAATATTTTTCGTCAGTCTAAACAAAAATCCGCACGAATAGTTGATCCTATGCGAAGGATTTTTGTAACGAATGACGGAAAAGATTCCGCCGATTCTCCGTGCGAGGTGTTTTTTAGAGGTGCCCTTTATGCCTATTGTAGGTTTTCCTGTGTCGAAATGCTTGACAACGGGGCGGGGATTATGGTATAATGAACCGAATATGAAATCAATGTGAACTGTCACATGAAAGAGGTACTGCGGTATGAAGATCAAGACCATGACGCGCTCCTACGACGAGGTAATGACCCTTCCCAGACCCAAGCACAAAAAGCCCCGGAAGCCCACCTTGCTGTTCCGCACCATCATGCGGCTGGCGGCGGCTCCCGACCTGTGGGCGACCAAGTTCTCTTATACCCGCGACAAAAAGAGCGAGCCCAAGGGGCCTTGTCTCATTCTCATGAACCATTCCAGCTTCGTGGATTTGAAGATGGCGGTGGGGATCCTTTACCCCAAGCCCTTCGGCATCGTCTGTACCACCGACGCCATGGTGGGCAAGGGACTGCTCATGAAGCTGCTCGGGTGTATTCCTACCCAGAAATTCGTCACCGACTTGAATCTCATCCGTGACATGAAGTATATGCTCCACGAGAAGAAGACCTCGGTGCTCCTCTACCCCGAGGCGGGCTACTCCTTTGACGGCCGTGCCACGGCTATGGCTCCCGTCACGGGCGGGCTGATCAAGATGCTGAACGTGCCTGTTCTCATGATCACCACCCACAACGCCTTTGCCCGTGATCCGCTGTACAACGGGCTTCAGAACCGCAAGGTCAAGGTGACGGCTGACGTGACCACTCTGGTGACCGCCGAGGAGGTCAGGACCAAGACCGTCGAGGAGCTGGAGGCTATGGTGCAGAAGGCCTTCGCCTTCGATAATCTGGCCGAGCAGTACGAGCGGGGGGTCAAGATCACCGAGACCTTCCGCGCCGACGGACTCCACCGCATTCTCTACAAGTGCCCCGCCTGCATGGCCGAGGGGGACATGGAAGGGAAGGGGACCCACCTGACCTGCCGCGCCTGCGGGAAGTCCTGGTTCCTGAACGAGGACAGCCGTCTGGAGGCCGTCGAGGGGGTCACCGAGTTCCCCCACATTCCCGATTGGTACGACTGGGAGCGGCAAGAGGTGAAAAAGGAGATCGACCGCGGGGAGTACCGTCTGGATACCCCTGTGCAGATCGCGCTGATGGTGGACTACAAGGGACTCTACATGGTGGGTGACGGCTGGCTGACCCATAACAAGGATGGCTTCCGTCTGACGGGCTGCAAGGGCAAGCTCAACTACGAGCAGAAGCCTCTGGTGTCCCACACTCTGAACGCCGATTTCTACTGGTACTGCATCGGGGACGTCATCGGCATCGGCAACCGCGACTGCCTGTACTACTGTTTCCCCACCGCCCCCGACGGAAAGATCCCCCCCGTGGCCAAGGCGAGGCTGGCCACCGAGGAGCTGTACAAGGCGGCCATGGCGGAGCGGAGGAGACCGAGCAGAACTGACAAGCCCCAAAAGGGAGAGTAATTTTCCACCGTAAGCGGGCTTTTATCCACAGAAAAAGAGGGACGACAGACCTCCGACGCTTGAAAAAAGGGCGTGCGGAGGGATGTCGTCCCTTTTGGGGTGTGGGGAAGTGGATCACCGGTCGTTCAGGTCGGTGGGGAGCTGGATCTCGCCGTCCTGCTTTTCAAATTCGGCGATGCACTTGCGGATGAGGTAGAGGATCTGGCCGTTGCCGCTTCTGCCCTCGTATTTGGCGATATGGTGGAGCTTATAGTGAAGAATGGGGTCGATCTCGCTGCCGAGGTGCTTGTTTTTCTTGTTTCTCATTTAATCGTTGCCCTTCTTGTC
>JAFULU010000122.1 GCA_017483125.1 Clostridia bacterium | reverse complement strand
CCTCGTACTCGTCGGCCTCCACGATCTCAAAGCGCTTGTCCATGAGCTCGTCGGCATACTCCCCGTTCTCGTCGGGGGTGGGGGGCAGGAGGACGGCGGAATCGGGGGTGTCGGGGCGGGGGACGGGGATGCGGCGGATGCTGATGATGTCGGGCTCCCCCACACAGCCCGTGAGCCGCACCATAGCCAGGTAGAGCTGGGCCTCGATGCACCCGCACTCGGCGGCGGTGAGCATATAGGCGTAGCCCTCGGCGGGATCGCAGGGGACGCCGCGACCCGTGACCAGCATAGCCCCCGCGTTGTAGGCGGCGTCACCCTCCTCCTCGTAGCGGAGGTAGGTGTACAGCTCGAAGGCCTTTGCGGGGTCGGGGTCCATGCCGTAGCCGTACTGGAGACAGTAGGCGTAGTTGAAGATGGCGCGGGTGTGGCCTGCCTTCACGCCCTCGTCGTAGATGCGGAGGGCGTCGGTGTAACGGCCCTCGGTGAACAGGGCGTTGGCCTTGATGATGGCGTTATCAATATTCATTTTACTTACGGTAGTACACGTAATGCACCACGATGGTCCTCTCCACGCCGCCGTGCTCCTTGTCGGGGGCGGTGATGACCACGCCGTCGTTGGACATGAGGATCCACGCTTGCAGATCATTGATGTCGCACCGCAGAATGGTCTCGGAGGGGGTGGAGACGATGAGCTCGTCGGTCTCCCGCTTGATGTTCAGGGAGCCGCTGCGGCCGATGACATCCTCGTTGTCGCCGTGCTTTTCGGTGATGTACTTGATGGGATAGCCGCAGATCCTCTCGGCCATATCGTGGCGGAAGCGGGGGGAATCGGGATTCTTGCTCTTGGTCCAATGGGACACGACTTTCTTGAAAAAGCCCATGGTGATTCCTCCTTACAGTTCAATCTTCTCGCCCGTGAGGAACTCATAGGCGGCCATATACTCCTCGGCGGCCTTGCGGCAACGGGTAGACTTCGGATCATACCTGCGGATCCCGCGGAGCATGATATTCTTGGGGGTCTCCTCGGGGTCGATCAGCTCCAGGGCGGTGACGTCGTAGCCGTTTGCCTCCAGCTTTTTGAGGCGCAGGGCGTCGGTGGCGGCATCGCAGAGCTTCTGACGGAGCATGGAGTGCTCTGCCACGAAGGACAGGGCGGGGCTGTTCAGACGGCGGTTCAGATCATGGTGACAGCAGGGGGTGGAGAGGATGACCTTGGCCCCCCACTCGGTGGCCTTGTCCAGGACGATGTCGGTGGCGATATCGCAGGCATGGAGGGAGATGACCATGTGGACCTGAGCCCCATCGGGGAACTGATATTGGGTCACGTCCCCGCAGATAAAGGACAGGCCCTCCATGCCCAGGTTGCGGGCGATGGCATCGCACTCGGCCATGACCTCGGCCTTCATGTCCACCCCTACCATGCGGACAGCGCGGCCCTTTATGGCGGTGAAGTAGTGGTAGACCGCGAAGGAGAGGTAGCTCTTTCCGCAGCAGAGGTCAGCGATGTGGAGAGTGCCCTCGGCGGGGAGGTGGCTCTCCACGTCCCGGATCAGCTCCAGGAAGCGGTTGATCTGGCGGTATTTGGCCTGCTTTTTGTCGTGGACGCGGCCATTCTGGTCGCTGACCCCCAGCTCCACGAGGAAGGGCTCGGCACCCGTAAGGATCCGTCGCTTGGCCTTGTCGTTGCCGCCGACCGTGATCTTCTTGGGGGTGTTATCCCCGCCGTTCAGGGCTTTTTGGATGGGAGTAGCACCCAGCAGGGTCTCTTTACCTCCCTTGGAGCGGCGCAGCTCGCAGTTCCCTGCCGTGGTCATGAGGTTGATCTGGTCAAAATCCCCCACTAAAGCGAACAGGACGGCGGGGGCGTCGGGGAGGCGGATATTTTCCTGGGAGGCCTGAACAGGCTTTTTGCCGTTGACCTCGGTGTCGGCCACGTCGGCCACCCGCAGGGTCTCCCGCTGGAGGACGGTCTCTCCCTTGACCCGCTTGAGGGTGAGGGTGACGCGGGACACGGCCTTATCGCGGGGCTTGGAGAACACCGCCTTGGAAAGGATCTCGGCCTCGGCGGTATGGGTGATGAGCGCGGCCAGAGCGGCGGAGGGGGTAAGGCTTTCGCTGGCGGCCATAGGCAGTCTCCTTTCGCTTGGAATGATTCCGTTACGGAATTACTTCTTGGACTGATTCTTCTTATTGCCCTTCCGCTTGGCGGCGGGATCGTTACCGAGGTTGGGCTTGGGCTCGGCGGGGACTGCATCGGTACTCTCCGCGGGTGCCTCGGCGGGCTTTTTCTTGAAGGAGATCTTGGACTCGGTGCGGTTGATGAGCCGCTTGAGGTTTTCGCGGTGCATGAACACCACCAGCGTGGCCATCAGCACCGAGATCATGCAGGCGGTGGAGTTGCGGGGCGGATCGTAGCCGCGGGAGAAGGCGTTAAGGATGATGGGGTAGAACACCAGACCCATGACCGAGCCGAGGGAGACGTAACGGGTACCGATGACGATGATGAGGAAGATGATGAGGCAGAAGACCGCGGTGATGGGGGAGATCATGATGATGACCATACCCGAGGTGGCCACGCCCTTGCCCCCCTTGAATTTGAAGAAGATGGGGAACATATGGCCCAGCATGACGAAGAGGCCCGCGATGGCCGCGCCGAACTGATCCACCACGCGGTAGGTCACGCCGTTTGCGTCGGTCACCTCGGCGTTGATGCCCACCACGAGGTAGCCCAGTCCCACGGCGATGACCGCCTTGAGCATATCCCCCGCCATGGTCAGGACAGCGGCCTTCCAGCCGAAGGTGCGGAGCATATTGGTGGCTCCCGCGTTGCCGCTTCCGTGGGTACGGACGTCGTCGCGGTAGTGCCTTTGGGAGATCATGACCCCAAAGTTCAGGCTCCCCAAAAGGTAGGGGACAATGACGCAGAGCAGTATACCGCCGATGGTGATGGCGGTGGCGGCGGGGGTTCCTCCCACGCCCAGCTGATCGATCAGGTAAGATACCAGATTCCAAGTTCCGATTCCGTTCATGACAGTCTCCTGTTCTCAGTTGTATCGTTTCCGCGTGAATAAACGGCGGCGGCGGTTATTTCTTCCCGAAGAGGCGGTTCAGCCTCGCTCTGGCGGCGGCCTTACGGGAGGCGGTCTCCTCGGGGTCATAGGCGGCGGTGAGGACGCGTCCCTCCCGTACCTCGGCGGTCAGGATATCCGACTCGGCGGGGTCACGGCCGACCATGGCCACGTAGGCGGCGCGATCCAGTCGGTAGATCTTTTCTTCGTCATCCATAAGCACCACGGTATCCCCCTCGGTGCGGTCCACACAAAGCCACATGGCGGCCTCCTTTCCCCCGATCCAGCGGGGACGTACATAGGTATTCATATTATTATAGCACATATTTCGCGGATTTGCAAGGGCTTCGGTGGAGATTTCCCCCCGCGGGCGCAAAAAAAGAGGAGACCTTGCGATCTCCTCTCGATTGGTTTGAAAAATTACTCCTCGTCAGAGCCCTCGACACCGTCCAGGGCCTTGAGGTCGTCCTCCTCCACGATGCACTCGAACTTCTCGCCGCAGTTGGGGCAACGGAGATTCTCGGGGTCGATGGAGGAATCAAAGTTGATGATGTCGCCGCAAGCGGGGCAGATGACCTCGAAGTACTCGTCCTCGTCCTCATCCTCGCCGAAGAAGTCGTCGTCCTCGTCGTCAGACAGGTCGTCGAAGCCGCAGTCGAAGTCGCAGCCGGCGCAGTCGCCGTCGCACTCGAAATCGTCATCGTCGTCGTCGAAGTCCTCCTCCTCGTCCTCGTCGTCGAGGTCGAGCAGGACCTCCTCAACGTCGCCCAGATCCTCGTCCAGCTCCTCGCAGTAGTCCTTGAGCTCGCAGATCTCGGCCTGCATATCGTCCATCTCGGCGGCCATCTCGGTGACCATATCCAGCAAGGCGGCGATGAGCTTGCCCTCCTTGGTGGTGGTGTCGGGCTCCAGACCGTCGCACAGACCCTTCAGATACATTGCCTTTTCCATCATAGACATGACAAAAGTCTCCTTTTCCGTAAAGAATGGAAGTGTGACCCGCGGCCTGTGCGGTCGCGGAGTCGGGACGCGCTATGGGAAATTAAGCGCGGGACAGGTACTCGCCGGTACGGGTGTCGATCTTCAGGACCTCGCCCTCGTTGATGAACAGGGGAACCTTAACGACAGCGCCGGTCTCCAGAGTGGCGGGCTTGAGGGTGTTGGTGGCGGTGTTACCGGCAAAACCGGGCTCGGTTGCGGTGACCTGCAGCTCCACGAACGTGGGAGGCTCCACGCCCAGGATGGTGCCCTTGTAGGAGATGATCTTGCACATCATCTCTTCCTTGACGAACTGGAAGTTCTCGCCGACCTGATCGTGACCGATGAGGGTCTCCTCCCAGGTCTCGGTGTCCATGAAGTGGTACAGATCGCCGTCGTCGTAGGAATACTGCATATCCTTGCGCTCGATGTACGCGTTCTCGAACTTGTCGGTGGGGTTGAAGGTGCGCTCGGTCACGCCGCCGGAGATGCAGTTCTTGATCTTGGCGCGGACGAAAGCGGCGCCCTTACCGGGCTTCACGTGCTGGAACTCGATGACCTGATAGACGACGCCGTCCATGTCAAAGGTCAGACCGTTCTTGAAATCGCCTGCTACTACCATTGTAAAATACCTCCAAAGGTTTAATTTTTCTTGTTCTTTGCGGTCAGACCCCCTCAAAAAGGGTTGTCCGCATACAGTTACATCCTATTATACACCAAAACGGCGGATTTGACAAGGGGGTAAATGAAAGTTTTTTGCGGTTTGGGGGGATTTTTTTGTAAAAACAGGGCAAAGCGGGGACCCGAAAGAGGATCCCCGCCCGTGCTCGCGGTTATTTGAGCCGTATCTCGCCGTCGGAGCAGATGACGGTGAGGGTCGCTCCGTTGAAATATTCCAGATCCATCTCTCCCGCGAGGATGGCGTTCCATTCGGCTACTGTGCCTTCGTAGTGGATGCGGACGGACGTTTCCATGCCGTGGACAAGGGAGACCCCCACATAGGTCACGTCCCCGTGGACATACATATCGGTCACGGCAGAGCTGTCCATGCAGACCGCTGCGGTGCCGATACGGGTCATGCCCTTGGGGAACCGAAGCTCGGTGGCCTTGGTCGCCAGGCGGGAGTAGACGCTCGAGCCCATGCCCCTCAGCCCCTCGGGCAGGATGACGCTCTCGGCCACGTTGCGGCTGAAAGCACCCGAATCCATATAGATCAGTCCCTCGGGAAGCGGGAGCGGCCCGTTGCCCGTCCACTCATAATCCAGGTTCGCGTCGTATTCCATGACACGGAGGCTTTCGGGCAGGTTCGTCACGGTGATGCCCGCATACAGGAAGGCCTCTTTTCCGATCTCCTCTACGCTGTCGGGAAGGGTCAGGGAGAGCTTTGCTCCGTCGGCGTTATAGCCTGAATAATCACGGAACGCGCTGGAGCCAATGCGGCGGATGCTCCCGTCGTGGGGAAGGGTGAAGGTCTTGCCCGTACCGATCAACGTCCCCGTGGGCACCTCAATGAGGCAGTTCCCGTCAGCGCGGTACACGGGATTTTGGGGAGAAACCGTGACCTTCTCGCACACACTATAGGCCAGCGCGCTCTCCTCGATATGGGTCACGGTGGAGGGGACGTGCAGGACGGACAGCTTCGACCACATCAAGGCGGTTCCGCTGATCTGCAACAGTCCCTCGGGCAGGATCAGCTCGGTCAGGCTTGAAAAACCATAATAGTCTCCTATGGAGTCCCCCGGGAACTCTCCGCAGCCGTACAGGATCTTGGTGTCGGGATGCGCCGTAAGGGACGTGACCCCCTTCGTGGCTGACACAAGGATCATGTAGGGATTCTCGGTGCTCCCCACGTATATGCCGTCCCCGTACTCGGACGTCCCCCAGTGATGCCAAGAGTACCCCAGTGCCCCCATACCTACATAGGTGATACAGTCGGGGATGCCGCCGTCGGGGACGCGTTGCATGGAGTAGGCACCCAGACGTGTCACGCTTCCGTCGGCGGGAATGGAACCGTAACCGAGGAGCAGGGTCTTGGTAGCAGGGTCGATCAGACAGTTGTTCTGCACGTAAGCATCCCCCTCGCCGTAAGCCGACAGGGTGGGCGGTGCGTCTGTCCGATCCTTCATACCATAGAAGGCGTACCGCCCGTATTCCCGCACCGTGGCGGGGATGCGGATGGAGGTCAGGTCGTAGAAGTCCATGGCGAAATATTCCCCGATACGCACCACGGGCTCCCCCAGGGGCGAATGGGTGGGGATCACCAGCTCGGCGGTATCCTTGGGTGCCCACCAGCCAACCACCGTACAGGTTCCGTCGCCGTTACTGCAATACGTGAAATCTCCCTCCCGATAGATCGCTCCCCATCGCGTGGGCGGTACAGGCTCCACGGGTACGTACTCCTCGTATTCCAGATAACGAATCGACTCGGGCTCGGTTTCGGATTCGGGTCCGGTCTCGGCCTCTGTCTCGGTGTCGCTTTCGGGATCGGTCTCGGGGAGCGTGTCGGACTCGGTGTCGGTGGGGATGTCGGTGACAGCGGGAGGGGTGTTCTGTCCCGCGCGGATGATGGCGGTCAGTACGCACAAGGCCACCAGCAGGGAGATAGCGGCGGCCCCCCACCCGCTGTTCAGAAAGCGGCGGAGCCCCCCGAAGCGGGGAGCGGGAACGGGGAGTATCTCCGCGGGGATCTCGGCGTCCAGAATATAGCGGTCCCCGATGTCTCCCATCTTTTCATAAACGCGCAGGGCGCGGGTCTTTTCGGCGGTCATAGCTTGTACCCCCTTTCGGTGAGATAGGCGCGGAGCTTTTCACGGGTGCGGCGGAGACGGAGGACGGCGGCATTGGGGGTGATGCCGTAGGCACCCGCCAAGGACTCGGCGGTGTAGCCGTGCCAGTAGCGCCCCACAAACAGGCGGCGTTCATCGTCCCGCAGGGTGGACAGAAAGTCATCCAGGAGGGCAGGCAGGTCGTCCAGGCGGTCGTCGGGGAGGGTGACGCACGCCGACAGCTCCAGCATACAGGTCTCCAGCTCGCGGTTGCGCCGGCGGCGGAGCATGGCCTTGTAGCGGTTGAGGGAGAGGTTGCGGACGATGCGGCCCAGATAGGCCTTCAGAGACAGGGGACGGTCGGGGGGGATGGAGTTCCAGACCTTCAAGTAGGTATCGTTGACGCATTCCTCGGCCTCCCCCTCGTCGTGCAGGATGCCCACCGACAGGCGGTGGCAGTAGGTGCCGTACACCGCGGCGGTCTCGGTGATGGCCTGCTCGTCACGGGCGAAGTATAGGGAGATGATGGACTCATCGTTCATGGGATCACTCCTTTCGGGTGGTTTCATATATACAGACAACCAAACTGGGGGCCATATGTCGCTTTCGGGAAAACTTTTTCACATTATAGCACAGTTTTTTTATTTCGGCAAGAGAAAACCACCCCGCAAAGACGCAGGGTGGTTGTGGGGACTTACGCGGCGGGGTCAATCCTCCTCCCGATACCAGCTGTTCTCGTCCAGCTTGGCCAGCACGTCGGCGGGAATGTCCGAGGAGGAGCCGTCGGAGAGCTTGCGGATGGCGAAGAGGTCGGTCTGGGCGGGGTAGGTCTCCATGATCCGATTCAGGATGGTCACCTCCACCAGATCCCCCGTGGACAGCTCCTCATAGCTGATGCCGTAGCCCTCCCGTATGCGGAGAAGGATGGGATCGCCCTCCTCGGGAATGAGCAGGCTGACGGTTCTTTCGGGCAGGTAACGGCCTGTCACGGTCACGGTCTCGCCGGAGCCCTCGGTAACGGAATACCCCGATTCCTCCAAAAGCTCCAGGGCCTCCCGGGAAACATCCGCCATGCTCCCCCCTGTTACGCGGCGGAAATCATACAGCTGTGTCGTGGCGGGGGCGGTCTCAAGGATATTCCGGCTGATGATGACCTCCAAAAGATCCCCCGTCCGCAGGCCAATGATGCTGTCACGGTCCTCGGTCAAAAGGAGGACGGGGAGACCGTAGCCGTTCAGATCCAGCATGGGTGAGCCGTCAGCCCACAGGAATCGGGCGCGGGCTACCATCTTGTCGGGGTCGTCGGTTTTCAGTCCCCCTTGGTAGACCTGGACCGAGATACTTTGCCGCTGTCCCTCCACCGTGACCGTGGCGGTGTAGTGGAAGCGGGGACCCGCGGTGGCGGAGACCCCCTCCTCCAACCCCTCAAAGGTTATGGAGGAATCCTTGTAGTAGCGGGTCAGAAAGTCCTCCAGAGAGGCGGTCAGCAGGGAGACGTTGAGGTTTCCGATGTCCGCATGGATCTGCGCCTCGTCAAAGCGAGAAAGGGAGACCCTGATCTGGACGATGTCCGCATTGGATAGCTTATAGATGCTTGCCCCGGCGGTGTTGATCAGAGGGGCGGTGCTGTGGTAGGTTACGGTGTGTCTGTTGCTATCGGCGTCGTACCGATAGTTGGAGGAGCGGGGCAGGGATCCCATCAGCTCCTTTACACGGGCATCGGCTACCGTCTGTGCCTCAGCTTGGGTAGTGGGGAGGCCGTTCAAAAGGAATCCGTCCCGACAGCGGTAATTGACCTCGGCGAGTTGATCCGAGCCGTGGGGGTAGATGGCGAGAATGCTCCACTCCCCATCGGCATGCCCGGGCTGGGTGTAGGTATAGTAATCGGTATCTGTGGGGGAGTTTCGGCTTTGCGTATACCAGTAGGTCAGAGTGTACTCCTTGCCGTCCACAGTGATGGTGCGGGTGGCGGGGAGGCTTTCGTCGGTGATGTGCTCGGGCGGGCCGGGATCCTCAATGCCGCGGTTGGTCACAAGGCCGTTGGGCTTGTCATACAGGTAGGCGTTTTCGGGCAGGCTGATACGGAAGCCCGGGAAGGCCGTCTCAAAGCTTACGGTGGGGCTCTCCGCCACCGTAAAGGGCAGGGTGACGGCATGGCCGTTCGGATCGTACACCAGCTCGTACCGTCCCGCGGGGAGATTCTTGTCTCCCGTCAGATCCATGATGCCGGCAAAGCGGCTCACCACGCAGAACTCGTCGGGGGCGACCTCGGGGGGCTCGAAGGCCTCCTCGGTGGAGCGGGAGCCGATCAAAGTACGCTCCTCCCCCTCCACGCGGTACAGCGCCCACTGATTCCCGCCGCCGAAGGGGACACCCTTCTCATGGGGAATGATCTTGGCCGAAAGGGCGGTGTGCAGGGTGGTGATGGCGGTCTCGTTCAAAAACATCTCGAAGGCGCGGCCGTGGTCTCCCGTGATGAGGAAATCGCAGTAGTCGATATACTCCCCGCCGTCATTCAGGGCATAGAGACGGTACAGGCCGGGGAGCCAATCCTCGGGGGTGGGCAGGGTCAGATAATCTTCAAAGACCGCGTACCCTCCGTGTCCGTCGCCGGGGGATTCCCGCACGGCCTCCAAATCGGGCACCCAATCCGCCCCCGGGCCGTTGGCGGGGCCAATCAGCTTGACGATACGGTAGTTGCGGTGGAATACGAGGTCTACGTCCGTCGCGGTGGTCATCACGGTTACGGGCAGCTCCGCCGTGCCGTACCCGATGCTGTCGGGAGTGGTAACGGTATACGGCCGCTCGTCGGCGGGGGGATACTCCACGATGGGGGGCGTTTCGGTGTTGCCGTTGGGGTTCCCTACCGTAAATTCACACCAGGCCACCGAGACAGGCTTTTCCCCGTCGTACTCCGTGGCGTGGAGGCGGTAAGACCCCGCCTTCAGGGTCGTGCCGTATATGTGGATCCTATGGATATCTGTGGGGTACTCGTTCCGATCGGGCTTGATGCTATCCAAGCCCAAAAAGCCGTAGGAGATGGGTATGAACTCGCACCCTCCCTCGGCGATCCGCTCCAGATGCCAGCCATTGAACCCGGAGAAGGGCTCTCCCTTGACCTTTCCCGTCATGACCACCTTGATGAGGTCGGTGCCGTCGGGGTAGTTCTCCAGCTCGGTGGCGATGGTGAAGTTCACGCCGTGGTCACTCATCTCAATGGTGCTCCCCGCGGGCTGTACGGGAGGCGGGTATACGGTGGGCTCCTTCCCCGCCCTCAGGACAAGGATGAGCACGGCCAGAGCCACGATGCCCGACAGGACGGCGGCGGTCCGCCCGCTGCTCATGAAGCGGGCAAAGCCCCCCTTGGGCTTGGGCTTCTTCACGGGGGCGATGACACCGCTCTCGGCGGCAATAAGGGCCTGCTCGGCCTCCAGAATCATACCGTCGGGCAAAGACTCCATGGCGGCAAAGGCATTCAGCGCGCGTTCCTGATTCTTTTTCATACCTGATACCCCCTTTCTGCGAGATAAGCGCGGAGCTTCTCGCGGGTGCGGTAGAGGCGGGCGGAGAGGTTGTTGGGCTTAATTTGGAAGGCCTTGGCGAGTCTGGCCACCGTATGGCCGTTGTAGTAGCGCAGGATAAAGAGGTTGCGCTCCTCGGCAGGGAGGGAGGCCAGGAAATCGGCCAGCAGGGCGGGCAGCTCGCTGTCGTCCTCCTCACGGGCGGGGAGGATCTCGGCGATCTCGTCCAGAGCCACCTCAAAGCCGCGGTTGCGGGTCTTGTTTGCGCGGTACTTGTCAATGGCCAGGCGGCGGGTGATCTTGCCCAGAAACAGCCGCAGGACGGTGGGTCTGTGGGGCGGGATGGAGCGCCAGGCCTGGAGGTAGGTATCGTTGACGCACTCCTCGGCGTCGGGGTGGCTTTGCAGGATATTCATGGCCACCGTCAGGCAGTAGGCACCGTAGTTTTTCGCGGTGTGCTCCACGGCGGACTCGTCGCGGGCCAGGTACAAGGCCACGATCTCAGCGTCGGTCAGGGGGCGGGGGGTGGACATAGGGGCCTCCTTTCGATAGAATGCAAAATTCAAAATGCAAAATGCAAAATTCCGAGGTTCACTCGGCAGAACGGAGCATGGGTTTTCTCCATTATACCATATAAGACGGATGAAAGGGGGAAATATGATGGAAAAAGGGAAATATTTTTTGAAATGGCGCAAATTTGGGATTATCGGGCTGACGAAACCGAGCGGAAATGGGTACGGTGACCCTCATCCGCCTCCCGCCGCAGGGGCTGGTCGGCACCTTCCCCCAAGGGAAGGCAAGGGTATGTGGAAACCCCTCTTT
>JAFULU010000121.1 GCA_017483125.1 Clostridia bacterium | reverse complement strand
GGTCGGGGGCATCGGTACCCCAGGGGATGAAGGTGATGCCGTGACCGCCGAAGATGTTGCTGTGAAGGACGGTGATATCCTCGATGCAGTTGTCTCCGCCGGGGTTGGGATGCCACCACACCAGACCGCGGGGGTCGTTGTAGGTGGAGCAGAGGGTGATGGCGTCGTCGTTGGAGTAGAAGGTGAAGCGATCGATGATGACGTGCTTGGTACCAATGGTGCAGGCCACGCCGTCGCCCGAGGCGCAGGTGACCTCACGGACGGTGAGGCCGCCGATATAGGCGTTCTCGCAGTCGCGGAGGTTGAAGTTGTAGTTGTTGGTGCGGAGCAGGGTGATGTTGTTGACCTCGATGTTCTCGCATTGGAAGAAGCCCACGGGAATGACGTGGAGGCGGTTCTCACAGCCCGTCCAGATGGTGGCGCCGCTGACGCTGTCCAGATTCTCGCCGCCCGTATCCACCGAGCGGATGATGCCGCCGCCCGTCAGCTTGATGTTCTCGACCCCGTCGCCCTGGATCAGGGGGAGGTTATGGCAGGAGCAGGCGTGGGTCCAGTTGACACCCGGGATCACAATATCGTGGCCGTAGACGATATCATACTGATAATCCGCCACGCGGGGGGACTGCCACAGCACGGCCCCCTCCTCGATACGCAGCTCCACGTTGTCCTTCATCTTGATATTGGTGATGACGTAACGACGGCCGTAGAAGGAGTCATCACCGGGGACAATGACGGTGCCGCCGCCCTGACCCGAGACAGAGTCGATGGCGGCCTGGATCCTGGCGGTATCATCGGTGAAGCCGTCACCCACGGCTCCGAACTTCGAGTCGGTGACCTTGACCGAGCGGTCGGGAAGAGTGAAGGCGTAGGGGTTCTCGGTGAAGTCGGTGAAATTCTCGATCTGGAAGCGGTCGGACACCTTCACAGGGCCATCGGGGGTCTCCACAGCGCAGATGAAGAGGGTGGAGAGATGGGTGACTACGCCGTTCTGCAGGGGGAAGGAGAAGGTGAAGTCGGTGCCGTTGGCCGTAACGGTGTGGAGGAGCTTGGCGCTCTCAAGGCTTTCCGCCCAGTTGGAAATGGACAGCTCGTAGAGGTTGACCTTTGCCCCTGCGTAGGCGGCGTCCAGCTTGCCCTTGACGGTGACGGTCTCGGTATCGGCGAGGCAGGAGATCATTTCTCCCGCGTAGTCGTAGAGGGCCTTCTCCCGCTCAAAGGAGATGGCGTCGAAGGAGATGGTACCGTCCGTAGCGCCCACAGGCTCCACCTTGAAGCCGCGGAGGTAGCCCACGGCGTCGGGGCAGGCGGAGAAGTTGGCGTAGACCGTCTGCCAATCACCGTGAGGGGTCACATCCACCAGCACCGAATGCTCGGCGGTGTAGCGGTTCACGGCGGGGGTCTTGAAGTAGACACGGAGTTGGGTGGCATCGGTATCATTCTTCAGACGGAAGAAGATGGTGTTCTTGATGTCCAGTCGGGCGCAATAGGCGTCGCCCACGGGGGCGGTGATGGTGGGGGACTGGAGGACGGTACCCGCCCCGTTCAGGGTATAGACCAGCGCGCCGTCACGGGCACCCTGCCCCAGAGCGACCGAGCCCCGGGAGGCCACAAACCCTGCCAGAGAGCCTTCGGCGGTAAATTCCAGATCCGGATCGGCCACCTCGGGGGCGGCGGTGGGGTCGGTGTCGTAGAGCTTGAGGTTCTTGAGCTTGGGGGTGGCGTTGTAGCCCTGCACCGTCCAGATGCCCGAGGCGAGATCATCCCCGCGGGTATCGGTGACCTCGTGGATCTTGACGTTGTCAATATACCAGACCAGACAGTTGTCCGCTACGGCGAGCTTCCAGTTATACCACTTGTTCAGCTCCACCGTGACAGCGGTCTCCTTCCCTACGGTGGCGGAGGCCCCGTTGATGATACGCCGCACGCGGGCGACCTTGAGGACGGTGTTGTACTCAAAGAAATACTTCTGCCCGTCAGCAAAGGTATAGGTCACGCCCATATTACCGTCCACCGAGGAACGGCTGTCCATTTGGGCAATATCCAGAGAAAGGGCGTTACTGGTCACCGCCTCCTTGGTGGAAAGCTGGGTCACGGCGGCGGAGCTGACACCCGTCAGGACGTTCTCGCCGTTCTCCACCGACTTGCCCCACCCGCCGACGCTCCAGTCGGGGTAGGCGTTCTCCAGATCGTTGTACATCTTCAGGCACTTGATGCGGGGGGTGGCGTTGTAGCCCTGGATGCACCAGTAGCCCCCGGTCAGCGGGTCTCCCTTGGTATCGGTGAGGGTGTAGAGCAGCTCGCCGTTGAGGTACCATTGGATGCCGTTCTGGGCCATGACCACCTTGAAGTGGTGCCACTCCTTGAGACCCAGCTCCAGGCTCTTGGCCGCGCCGATATGGCTGTCCACGCCCGGGCCGATACGGCGGATACGGACCAGCTTGCTGACGGTATTGTACTCAAAGAAGTACTGGTAGCCGTTCGTCATCTTGTAGGCGGGACCGATACTGCCGTCCACGGTGCCGTAGGAGTCCTCCATGTAGATGTCGAACTCCAGATACATATAGTCGGTGGGATCGGAGTAGAGAAGGTTCAGGGAATTGGAGCGGTGGCCGATCAGCACAGGCTCACCGTTCTCGTCCCCGACGGTCCAGCCATCGGTCAGCCAGCCTGTGAAGGCATCGGAGGCGGCAGTCGCGGGAACGAGACCGACGGCCGTGCCGCACAGAAGCAGCGAGGCCAGCAGGAGGGAGGTGAATTTGCGATAGACGTGTTTCATGGTGGTCTCCTTTCGGGATTGAGTCAACGGATGAATATGGACGAAGGGTAGAGGCGTCCGATCAGCTGTCCGACACCGAGGCAGGTCTCCGCCACGTCCTTCAGGGCAAAAAAGCCCTGCGTGTAGACGTCCTGCTTGATGTATCCCCTCTGCCGCCCTTCCATGAGGTAGCGTCGGTCCGCCGAAGAGCACTCGTGACCGATCACGAAGGTGGCGAGGGGACGGGCGAGCCGCCGCTCGATCTTTTCAATGGCGGCACAGGCAATGTGGGTCACGCCGCTGGATATGTAGAGGCAATCCACGTCTCCTCCGTCAAAGCAACGGATCATCCGCTGTGCCAGGGTGGAGGGAGCGATCCGCGCCGTGGGGTCCAGCTCGATATGAAAAATCTGCGCCTCGGGGAAAAGCTCCCTCGCCTTGTCACAGACACCCTTCACCCTCTGCTCGGATACCTGAGCGCTGCTGTTGTGGCGGGTGCAGATCACACCCAGACTGCGAATATCCACCCCGCAAGAAGCAATGAGCGAGGCGGCGCGCTCTCCCTCGCCGTAGCCATCGGGGCCAATGAAGGCGGTGTGGGCATGGGCGCGGAACCAATCCGGCGTCATGTAGTCCTGGGTATCGTTGAAGATCACGGTAGGGATGGAGGCTTTTTCCAGAAAACCGCGGCAGGCCTGACCGCCTACGGGGAACAGGATAAGCCCGTCCGGGTTATCCGACTCCAGGGCTGAGAACAGCGAAAGGCTGTCGGGTTCAGTTTGGGGAAAGCTGTGGTAGCTGTAGCGGAGCTGAATGGGGATCCCCTCCTTCTCCAGCACAGCCTTGCTCTTTTCAATGCCCGCAACAGCCTCCCGCCAGAAGTACAGGGGACGGGAGGGGATGACCACGCTGATCCGCAGGGGACGGCGGGGGGAAGAGGACTCGGGGACTCCCACGGAAATTCCCTCTCCCGACAGAGTCAATCCATACTTCTCGGCCTCCCGCCGAACCATATCCACGGTACTCCTCGAAAAGCTGAAGGGATTGGCAAGGATTTTATAAATACTGGACTCCGACACCCCCGTATCCCGTGAAATACGGCGGACGGCATCACGCTTACTTTTGCTGCTGGGGTGCTCTGTCATAGGATACTCTTTCCGGCTCGCAGCCATATAACTGTTTTTATGATACCATATAATTAACGGAAAATAAATATACAGGTTTCACAATTTTTCGGGGTGACTTTTGGGCAAGTAGCAGAGGATCGGGAGGGTCCGCCTTCCCTCTGCTTCAAGCGGTTGAAACGGTAGCAGGCAGACCGAGAGCCCAAAAAGGGGCCGGGTCAAATGCTTTACGAAAAAGCAAATGACCCAGTCCCTTAGGCGCGGAGATGGGGAATGACGGTCACGTTCAACGGTATAGATCCCCACATCCGAATCATCGACTTAAGAAGGTCGTGAATAGTCGTGAATATCTGTGTCAAAGAATGGGTGTTATGGAAAACACCGACAAAGATGGTGTATCCGGGGAAACGTCCCGGTCTGTCGCCGTTGTCCCCATTCGTACCGCACAGCCAAATAAAAAGGCAACCATTGAAATGCAGCTTGGAGATCTGCAGGTCAAACTTAACGAAAGTTCCACTGCGGAACAGTTAAAGGTTGTTTTGAGAATCTTGCCGGATGCCAATCAACCGGTATGTTAAAACCATTCACACTTCGCTTTGATCGATCCGAATATTTTGACCGGGCTCATGTACGTGGGCTCGGTTTTCTTGTTCGGGACGCAGGGGTATTTGGGGGTTACTCTTGAGGGCACTGGCGGCACCGAAAAGCACCAGTATGCCTCTCGGATTAAAGGACAAAAAGAGAAGAACCTAAGACATACAACAGGCTATGCCTAGTGTTCGTTTTAGGTTCTTACTGGCAGAGATGGGGGAATGCCATTCATGTACACAACAGTTTCTTCTCCCCTCAGACGTCAATATTATACCACAAATCACCCTTTAAGTCAACCTTCAAAACCGCTCCTTTCAGAGAACAGTCAATCACTTTCCCGCTCATTCCCCGTTTCTCGGGCTCTATAGAAGCCAACCGTCGCACAGATTATTCGCCATTCGTCGGAATTTATTTTCGCCAATCGCCGGAAAACTACTGCAAAAAGACAGAACATAGTGTGTAATATATGTAATCAAATCCCAAGCGCCTGCTGAAGGGTGAGACACCCCGACTGATCGACGAGTGGCAGTTGGCGCCCAAGCTTTGGGACGCCATCCGTTTTGAGGTTGACCATCGCGGCGAGCTGGGCCAGTTCGTTCTTACCGGCTCGGCTGTTCCCGCAGACACAAAGGAGATCACCCATTCCGGAACCGGGCGGTTTACATGGCTGACCATGCGTCCCATGAGCCTGTTCGAATCGGGAGACTCCACGGGTGAGGTCAGCTTGAAGGATCTCTTCGACGGAATGACTGACATTGACGGAGATTCCGGTCTTGACATTGACCGTCTGGCTTTTCTGGTGTGCCGCGGTGGCTGACCGCAAGCGGTGGATATGCGCGACGAGATCGCCTTGGATCAGGCCGTGGACTACTATGACGCCGTCGTACATTCCGATATCAATCGCGCCGACAACGTCCACAAAAACCCCGAAAGAGTACGCCGGCTCATGCGGTCCTACGCGAGAAACCAAGGCGGGCAGATCCCCAACACCGTACTGGCACAGGACATTGCGGCGAACGATGAAACACCCATCAACGAGGAAACCGTCGCGTCCTACGTGAACGCGCTCCGCAAAATCTTTGTTGTGGAGGATATGCCCGCGTGGAACCCGAATCTGCGCTCTAAAACAGCGATCCGCTCCTCCGATACGCGGTACTACGTAGACCCCTCCATTGCCGCGGCGGCCTTGGGGATCGGTCCCAATGATCTGGTAAACGATCTCAAAACCTTTGGCTTCCTGTTTGAGACCCTCTGTATCCGCGACCTTCGTGTCTTCGCGGATGCCCTGAACGGCACGGTCTATCACTACCGAGACAAGGACGGTCAGGAATGCGACGCGGTGATCCACTTGAGAAACGGCAAATACGGTCTGATCGAGATCAAGCTCGGCGGTGACAAGCTCATTGAGGAAGGTGCCAAGAGCTTGAAGACCATGGCGGAGAAGATCGATACCGACAAGATGAACACGCCGTCCTTCCTAATGGTTCTGGTTGGAGTCGGCGACTACGCATACCGACGTCACGACGGAGTTTTCGTCGTTCCCATTGGTTGCTTAAAGAACTGATTTTTTAAGGAAGTGACTATACTGCCAAACGCCCACGACTCGTTTTGAGTGTGGGCGTTTTTGGCTTTTCATCGACGGAGGGCCGGAGAGTTACAAATGATTGAAAGCGGTCAGGAAGGGTTCAGAAATCGAAAAGGGGCTGAGTCAAATGCCTAACCAGACAAGAGACTCAGCCCCCTTCGTGAGACAGCGAAAGCGTGAATCAATCCTCTCATTCCGCGCGAAGGCGAGTTGCGCCACGGCTTGCTGAAACTTCTCTTTCATTCATTCGCGTCTTGCAGGGACTTCAAGCAACTCCCCACCTTGAAAAAAACACTTCCGCAGCAGTGCTTTTTTGCTGGCAGGGATAAGGATACCGGTCATGTGCACAGCCGGAACTCTTTCACGACACAGGCCATGGCATCATAAAACAGTGGCTATCCCCCATCTCACGGACGGAGGACAGCCACGGTCTCATACCCGAACGACCGATCATTCTCGATCATTCATATAGAGCGATCTGTCAATGCTCTTTTTGCTTCTTCAGAGCCACCGCTCCCGCAACCGCGCAAAGGATGGCCGCGCAGGAGAGCATAGCCGACCCGCAGCCGCCCTTGGGCTTTTCGGTTTCGGGGTCGATTTCGCTGTCAGGGGTAGGCTTGGAGGGGGTATCGGGCGTGGAAGCTTCCGGCTCCACAGACTCGGTGGGCGCGTCGGTATCGGGCTCGGCGGTATCCTCTTCGGGAGGGGTATCGGGGGAGGTATTCAAGCCCTCATCCATGTTGTAGATCACCAGGGACTCCACCGTGGCGGTGCCGTTGGTGAAGAATTCCATGCCTGTGCTTCGGAAGTCGGAGTAGACCAGTCCAGCCACCGCGACCTCACCGCCGTTGCCGTAGACGTCATAACAGATCTGATCCAGCAGGATGCGGAGGGTGATGCGGTTGCCATCCAGGGTGACCATGTCGGGCTCGTAGACCCCCAGGTAGGAGCCGCTGCCCGTCTTGTTCTTGTCCACGTACAGCTTCCCCGCCGTCCTGTCGTAGCGGATGACCAGCTCCTCGCGGC
>JAFULU010000120.1 GCA_017483125.1 Clostridia bacterium | reverse complement strand
GTGAAATACGCTTCGCGTGTGAAATGCCTGCGGCGTGAAATACGCTTTGCGTGTGAAATCCTCCCTTCGGTCGGGTGTCGGAAGAAACCCTACGGGTTTCAATTTTAATTAAAATGGACAAAACCGAAGGTTTTGCACCTTGACATGCCGAAAGGCATATTTCACTTGCGCGTAGCGCAAATTTCACACCGCAGGTATTTCACACGCCGCAAGGCGTATTTCACTCAAATTTGGGTTTATCGCAGAGCGATAAACCCAAATTTGAAAATCTTCTCCCTCCCCTGCATAATCCCCCCGCAAATAGCAGAAAATACTCTCGTACCTACGGGAGCGCAAGCCCCCAAGTCAAGGGAACAAAGGAGAATCATATGGCAAACAACGAAACCGAATTCAGCCGCAAGATGAAGAAGCTGGCGGGCAACCGTGCCCTCGTGGTCACCGCCGTCACCCTTCTGGTGGTCACGGGTGTGATCATCGCCGCAACCGTGTCCGCCAACCGTGCCAAGAAGCCCCCCGTGGAGGATCCCACCGTCACCACCGCCCCCGACGGAACCGGCCCTACCCCCTCGGGCACCGAGGAGGCCACCCTCCCCTCCTATAACGGCGGCGAGACCCAGCCCACGGGGGCAGATCCCACCGAGCCCGAGGCCATGCTGGCCCTGCCCGTGAGCGGCCTCCTCTATAAGGGCCACGACGCCACCCTGCAAGTCTACTCCAACACCATGGGGGACTATCGCGTCCACCTGGGCGTGGACATCGCCACCGCCCCCGAGGCACCCGTCTTTGCCGCCGCCGACGGTAAGGTGGAGAAGATCTGGGAGGATTCCATGATGGGCACCTGCGTCGCCATCACCCATAAGGACGATACCGTGACCATCTACAAGAACCTGGCCAAGGAGTTAGCCGAGGGCATCGCCGCGGGGGTCACCGTCAAGAAGGGGGACACCCTCGGTCAGGTGGGGGACACCGCCGTGGTGGAGATGGCCGACGAGCCTCACCTCCACTTTGAGGTAACCGTCAAGGGCCTCTCCGCCGATCCTCTGGACTTCTTCAGTAAGACCGACGTGGATGCCCTGTCCAAGGACCCCGCCGTAGAGAGCGGTGACGGCACCGCTACCACGGGTCAGTCCACCGACACTACCGCTACCGAGACCAAGCCCAACGGGAAGTAACCACCCGAGCGGGGAAGTAAAAAAGAAGAGACCGCCGTCCTCGAAACAGAGGGCGGCGGCTTCATTGAAAGGAGAAAGGGATCACGACGCGTCGGTGATCGCCGTCGCGTGCCGGTATCATAAGGTTGATACTCCGTGAAGCGGCTGATGACGCGCGTGCGTGATGGAAGGGAGGATATTGGGGACTCCTCCTGATCGCCCTTCTATTATACTACAAAGCGGGGCTTTTGTAAATATCCAAAATGCACAAATGATGGGGCGAAAATTTTTTCTGTCGAATAACACGCTGTGGGGTGAGGCTGTCATGGGATTGGATGTTGATACATATAAGGAGCTCTCACCCCAAGTACCATACCAATAAAAAAGCCCATGGACGAGCCATGAGCTTTTTTGTTGGCACGGTGTAAGGGATTTTGAACCCACACCCCGCCTTTGGCGAGCTGGTCAAGCTGCTCTCCGCTCCCGTTGGTCGCTACAGAACGGAAGTGTTTTGCTTAATTGGCAGCTTGAAGGGAGCTCTCACCCCAAGGGCCATACCAACAAAAAAGCCCATGGACGAGCCATGAGCTTTTTTGTTGGCACGGTGTAAGGGATTCGAACCCCCGACCTACTGGTTCGTAGCCAGGCACTCTATCCAGCTGAGCTAACACCGCTTGTCTTGCGACTCGGTTATTATAGCACATTCAGATGGATTTGTCAAGCCTTTTTGAAAAAATAATTTTGATCTTTTGAAAAATGCAAGTTTTCAGAAATCAAACCCACACTCCCTCTTGAATTCCATCAGCTCTCTGACGTACTCATCCCGCCCCACGGGGAACGCCAGCCCGTGTCCCGCGCCGTGGATGGTCACAAGCTTCTTGTGCCGTCCCGTGCAGACCTCGCAAAGCCGCACGCTCATGTCGTAGGGCACGAAATCGTCGGTGTCGCCGTGCGCGAAGACCACGGGCACCGTACACCGCGCCATGGCCTCCAGGGGGGAGTCCTCGTTGAGGTTAAAGTGACCGAACAACCGCGCCCCCAACGTGGCGCAGGGGTAGAGCAGAGCGGGAGGAAGCTTCATCTCCTTCATGACCTTGGAAATGATCTCCTCGGGGGAGGTGTACCCGCAGTCCGCCAGAACGTATTGGATCTGGGGAGGCAGAGGACCGCCCGCCGCCATCATGACCGTGGCCGCGCCCATGGAAATACCCGTCAGAATGAGTTTCGCGTCCTCGCCGAACTCGCGGACGGCGAAATCCACCCACGCGAGGCAGTCCCGCTTTTCCAGGATCCCGAAGGTGATGACGTGGCCGTCGGAGTAGCCCGCCCCGCGGTGGTCGATGAGCAGGGCGCTGTGCCCCACACGGAAGCACCGCTCCACCCCGCCGTTGAGATCTCTTTCGGCGTTGCCGCGGTAGCCGTGGAACATCAGCTCGATGGGAGCCCCGGGCTTATGCTCAAAGAACTTCGCCCGCAGGGTCAGCCCGTCGTGGGAGGTGATGGCATACTCCTTGTAGGGATAGGCGCGGATCATCTTGGTCCAGCGGATCATATCCTCGCGGAAGACCCGGTAGATCTCCCCGTCGGGGATCTGGTACTCACCCTCCCCCGGCATATGGCGGGGCGGGGAGTAGAGCATACGGCGGTAGCAGACGTAGGCCGTCACCAAGACCGCGAGGGTTAGGAAGCCCAAGACTCCCAGTGTGATCCAGAGACCGATCATATCAGACCTCGGAAAGGTCTATGACCTGGGTGCCGTGGATCATGAGGTAGTGCCGCTTGACACAGCGCAGGGAGCTGATCCAGCCGCGGGTGACCACCGTACCGAAAATTCCCGTGTCGTAGCCCCCGGGGCCCATGTTGTCCCAGAGCCAGGAGGGGGTGGGCCACAGGCAGTAGGTGGGCTGAATGACGGCGTAGCAGTCGCGGTTCACGCAGCCCTGGCCGTGGTGGGCCATCTGGACGAAATCCGCCTTCAGCTCGGCGTGATCCACGTCCTCCAGAAGCTGGACACCGCCCTCGGGGCCCAGATCCCCCAGGAACAGAATGCGCTTGCCGTCGGCCTCAAAGCGGAAAACGATGGAGGAATCGTTGATGGGATTGCGGACCAGGGTCTCGTCGGGGGTGTGGATGATATGGACGTTGACGGCACCGCCCGCAAAGGGATAGTCCTCTCCCGCCTGCACCACCACCTCGGGAGTGCCTCTCTTGGCCATCTCCCCGCGCAGGCCGTTCAGAAGCTCCTCAGTGGTAAACTCGTCCTGAGTGGGGGCGTGGTGGATGAGGAACTCGTCGGAGGGCAGATGACAGTAGATGCCGTCCACCCGGATGTCGGGATGCTCACGGAGCAGAGTCCAGAGGGCGCCCATGTGGTCGTCGTGGAAGTGGGTGATGAACCAGGCGGTGACGTGCCCGCCCAGCCCCTTGAGGTACTCGTACAGGTAGGGGGTCTCGGAGGGGAAGCCGCCGTCCACCATGAGGAGGGTGTCCCCGCTCTCCAGAATGAAGGAGGTGTTGATGGTGTCGGTTACGGATTTCAGAAAATGAAGCTTGGCCATAATGATCTCCTTTGAGAGGATTTTTTTTCTATTATACTCCCCCGCAAGAGGTTTGTCAACGGGTTTCGGCAGATCATTCCCAAGTTTTCTGTATTGGTTCATTGTTCATTCATATATAGTTTACAACTTATTGCTATAATTTCTTTGAAAATCCTGTAAGATTTCGGCTTTTTTGGTGTCTTAATAGGTGAGGGACGACCGATCGTCCCAAAACGCGACCGATTATCCCGCCCTCGCCCTTTTTCACCTGCTTTTGTGCTATACTACCGTTACCAATCTACGAAAGGTGCTCACCATGAAAATAACCTTGCTCCGCAGTCTGACCCTTCTCCTCCTGATGGCTCTTCTGCTCCCCACCCTCCCCGCCTGCAGCTTCGGGAATCAGGAAGCGAACCGCCTCATGAAAATGGACGAGGAGTCCCGCGCCCACGCCCTTTACGGGAATATGGCCAACAGCCTTTTGACGGCCACAGCCTTTTCGGTGAAGACCGTCAATACCTTAGGCGGCCGTCTGGACGGGGAGAGCCTGCTGATCACCCATACCGTGGATCGGGTCAGCCGCAGTCAGAACGGCGCGGCCCGCATGGATTACTATGAATCCGCCCACTTCTCCCGTCTGGGGGATCGGATCGTGGAATCCAAGCATATCAGCGGCTATGCCAACGGCTACATATACAAGTCCCATACCGTGGGCGGCTACGTGACCAAAGCCAAGACCGCCATCCCCTACAATGAGTACAACTACATGAGGCTCTCGGACGAGGTGCTGCTGTATCCCGAGCGGTGGGATTGCGAATCGGTGACCTGTACGCGGGAGCGGGACGGCTCTTTTACCGCCACCTTTACGGGGCTGGACATCGTTGGCCTGGAGGAGCTTGTGTCCCTGGAGCACGGTGTGGATCTCAGCATCATCGGGGACTCCATCTACCTCACCGACGCCACCGTGGTCATGCACTCCACCCCCGACCTCCGTTTTGACAGCATCACCTACCACCTGACCTACTCCGAATTCAACGCCGAGGGCTACCTTGCCGACCGCACCTTCAACGTTACCACCGAGCAGACCTACGAGTATGCCATTCCCGAGGACTTCAAGGAAGTGGATCTGTCCACCTATGAGGACATCGGAGACTTGACGGTGGTGGACGATTACCGTATGTTCTTCCGTGACCGCGTCTACGCCGAGCGGGGAAGCTACGACTACACCTCCCGTGAGACGGTCACCGAGGACGGCGAGGCATCGGTGTGGTGCTACGACGTCGAAATGGAAATGGGCACGGGCAAGGGCGGTCTGATCTACTCCTCCAAGGGCTCCTACGGCTACGAGGGTAAGCTGACCCGCACCCAAAACGCCTACGAGGACGGCATCATGGAGTTCCGTGAGACCGACCCCGATGGGGAGACCTACAAGGAATCCTACGAGTATACCGAGGAGGACGTCCGCGGCATCATCGACGCTGAGCTGGCCGTCTGGGACTTTTCTCCCGATTACGTCACCCGCATTGAGGAGCTGGACACTTCGGCGGGGAAGTACCGCATCCATCTGGGTGCCGCGTTGAATAACGAATATCAGAGCTACTTCATGGAGAAGAACGGCTCCCTGCGGTATCTGAAGGCCTACCTGGACGTTACCTTCGGGGAGGAAAAGCTGGAGGAGTTCTCCTTCTACCTTCTGGCCGAGGGCTATACCGATACCGCCAAGAACCACAAATACGAAATGAAGGTGTCCTGTCGGTTCGCCGACAAGAGCTCCTCCTCCGCTCCCGTGTAAGAGCCCTGCGATATCCACCCATGTGAAAGGAGCCAAACCGTGAAACGAATCCTACTCCTCCTCCTGACCGCCGCCCTGCTGCTCACCCCCCTCTTCACCCTCACCGCCTGCGGTGACGAGACCGCCCGACTGGAGGGCATGAGCGAGGAAAAGCGGGCGCAGAGACTGCTCAAGCTGGCCGAGGAGGCCCTGACCGACGCCGAGAGCTTTGTGATCCGTCGGACGCTCACCGTCAAAAACCCCTACTTCGGCGCCACCATCAGCGATACCGAGACGACCAGCTGTGTCATGACCAAGGACAGCTACGGCTACCTAAGGCAGCTCCGCAGCGAGCTGGGCGCGGGGCAGAATATCCGAAGCACCTCGGTCTACGGCTATCGGGACGGTTACGCCTTCAGGCACCACAGTCAGGACTCGGTATCCTCCTTCTTCAAGGCCCCCGCCGAGGAGGAGGACTTCCGCGCCACCGCCGTAAAGGACAGCGATACCCCGCCCCTCCGCCTCCGTATTGACGGGGACACCTGCAAGAGTATCACCTCCGAGAAGACCGACGACGGCAAGTGGAAGGTCATCTGTACAGGCTTCGGAGACGCCAAGGCCGCGGGCTTTCTGGACCGCCAGCACGATTACGCAAGTGATCTGACCGTCTCCCATAAGCCCTGGGATCTGGAGATCACCCTCATCATGACCGAGGAGCTGAAGCCCAGCCACGTCTCGGTCAAGGTCATCTTCCACGAAAGCAAGGAGTACCCCCGCGCCGAGCCCTCTGCCCTGACCCAGTACGATTTCAAGCTGGACACCGAGGAGGCGCAGACCAATATCTCCTCCATCCCCCTGGAGAAGTACACCGAGCTTCCCGACCTCGCGGTGCTCACCGCCTTCTTCGATCAGCTGACCGTCCGTGAAAAGGCGGCCAAGGGGGAGCTTTCGGTGGATAATACCACCACCCTCAAGAGCGGCGGCGAGAGCCAGACCGCCACCCTCTCCCAGACCATGACCTACGGGAGCGCGGGAGGCTACCGCTTCACCTACAAGTACGGCGAGCCCGACGGCAAGAGCTATGAGCTGGCCTACGCGGGCACCAGACTCCTCCAGACCACCTACGGCAAGATGGGCAACAAGATCGAGACCAAGTCCACCCGTATGCTGGACGCCCACGCCCGTCTGACCGTACAGAGCTGTATGAACCCCCACACCCTCAACCCCGCCGACGTGCAGTCCGCAATGCTCATCTCCGAGGGGAGCGGTCTCTACCGCTATGAGCTGAGTCCCGAGGCCGCTACCAATAAGGCAAGAGCCCTTTTGCACAGTACCTTCACCAAAACCAAGGTGGAGGTCACCGAGGCCTCCTGTACCGTGGAGCCCCAGATCCCGAAGGGCGTGCTGGAGAGCTACACCCTCACCCTCTTTGCCGATGCCACCGTGGACGGCCTCCCCCTGACTCTGGAGATCACCGTGACCGTTATCTTTTACGATCTGTCCTAATCCCCCAAGAAAGGAACCCATACCATGAAAAGAATCCTCACCCTCCTCCTCGCCGCCGCCCTCCTTCTGGGTCTGGCCCTTCCCATGACCTCCTGCTCTGCCGCCGCCCGCCTCTCCCGCATGGAGGAGCCCGAGCGCGCCGACTACTTCTACCGCGTCACCGACCGCAATATGACCTTCGCCCAGTCGGGTGCCTATGACCAGACCATGGTGCTGGATACCACCATGAACGGAGTGGCCTACAAGCAGACCACCACCGCCACGGTTACCTTCATCGGTACCCGCGACAGCCTGACCTATCTGGAGCAGGCCAAGACCACCGTGGACGTGGTGGGCGGCGGTACCGTCATCTACACCGACAGCGGCTACACCGACGGCATGATGTTCAAGTACAGCAAGGAGGGCAAGAACGAGACCAAGCTCAAGGCCCCCATCTCGCTGGAGGACTACTCCGCCTTCCGTCAGTATCAGAACGGGGGCGCGCCTACCGTGGCCGTGGGTGAGGGTGTCTGTGAGACCATGACCTGCAAGGAGAATGGGGACGGCAGCTGGACCGCCACCTACGAGGGCTTTACCGAGGAGGGCATGAAGCCCTTCCTGTATATGCTCCGCGGAGTGGAGTACATCGTCACCGCCGAGCACGCCATCGCCGACGTCCGCATGACCCTCACCGCCGACGAAAAGCTCTACCTCACCTCCTCCAAGATCGAGTTCATCTTTGAGGAGAACCCCGCGTCCAAGGCCCCCCTGCCCGTGGTCACCATGGAGAACAAGTACCGCGGCTGGAACGATACCGCCCTGTCCGCGGCCTACGACCTCTCGGGCTTCACCGAGGTAGAGGATCTCCGCGCCATCGACGTCTTCACCGAGGCCCTGCTGGAGCGCTCCACCGCCGAGTCGGGGGCCTTTGACGTCAAGGTGGTCACCACCGCCAACAGCTCGGGCTATAACAATACCGTCACCAACAAGCAGAAGATCACCTTCTCCTCCGAGGACGGCTTCACTTTCAAGTACGACTACGATCAGGACGGCCTCGACTACAAGACCGCCTACAAGGACGGCGAGATCTCGGTCAAGGTCTACGAGAAGGGCAAGCAGGTCCACAGCGTGGAGCAGGAGATGACCGAAGCGGAGGCCCGCGCCACCGTGACCCAGCTCATGGACCCCGAGGGCATCAACGCCCAGAGCTTCTGTGACGTACAGATCATCGACGCCGAGGGAGGTGTGGTCCGCTTCGCCCTCAGTAAGTCCTTTGAGAACAGCTACAAGGAGCAGTACGAAATGTCGGGCATGACCATGACCGCCTTTGAGGGCTACTGCGAGGCCACCCTCGCCGAGGGAGTCCTGACCGAGTACCGCTACCACATGGAGATGACCCTGCGGGTGGACGGCCAGACCGTCAAGACCAAGGTGAACATGACCATCACCTTCGCCGACGATGCGGGTGCCGAAACCGTTTGATCACGCGTTTTTCTCATTTTTTCTCCTTTCATAGCGCCAAGAAGTCCCCTTTGCGGCGCGGCTCCCGTTTCGCGGTCTCCTCCAAGCCGCGGAATGGGGGCTTTTATGCCATGACTTGACAAATCTCACCGTATGATGTATAATAAAACGATAAAGAGAGACCATACCGAAGGGAGGGATATGCCATGCGTAGGTCCACCAAGCTGCTGATCGCGTTTACCATCCTGGGCTTCGCGCTGGTGATGCTCCTGACAGCCATATACAGTCCACAAGCCAAGGAGGAGGATCTGAAGACCGCCACCGTCACCCTCGGCGCATACCGCTACGAGCTGGTTGGCTCCGTACCCAAGCGTCACGGAAGCGCGGATATCTACGACATCATCTTCAAAGCCTCCGACGGTCAGCAGTATCAGATCGCCCGCTTCTACAAGGAAGAAGCCGAGGCGCTGTCGGGGCATACCGTCACGATCCGCTATCTGGAAAACGAGGGCACCTGGGTCGGCTCCCACGCCGTCGCGGAGCTGACCGAAGGGGAAACGGTTCACTACACCCTTGAGGAGTGGAACAGAACCCGACGAAACAAGGTGTGGATCATGCCACTGTTGTTCTTCCCGCTTCTCCTTGCCGTTCTCTGCTACGTGCTTGAGGATGTGTTCGGTATCTTTGGCCGCGCCAACCGCCATCGCCGCCATTCCCGCCAAAAGACCGCCCGTGCCGAGCAGCTGGCCGAGCTACAGAACCGCCCCCGCAACTTCCCGAACACCACTTGGCAGACCGAGGACGGTCGACTCACCGTCACCGTAGACGAACAAGGCCGCGCCACGGGCGTGATCCGTGTCCCCGAGGGAGAGGGTGTGCGCTCCATCCCCGTGATCTTTGACGATACCGCCCATACCACCATCCGAATGGCCCTCTGTGAGGCGGGGGAACGGGTGGGGCCCTACATCGAGATCTGGGAGGCAGATTATGACGAGCCCGATCGCTTCACCGCCAAGCCTGTGAAGACCGCCTATTTTAAGAAAGGAAAGACCCTGACCGTCCGCCGCAAGGACGGGGAAGGGCTGTAAATACTATGAAGGAATGGGTCTATACACACCCCCACGACCCCATGCTCCTGACCATGCACGACTGCGTTGTCACTCAGATCGACCTGGAGACCTCCGAGGACAGCACCCGCATGGTCTGGCACCTCCCCGACGGCATCTGGGTCGCCCCGGAGATCGCGGGCGAGGGTATTCAAAAGACCTGCCGTACCGCCGAGGCCCGCGCCGTCTTTGAAGCGAAGCACTCCGACACCGAGTGGGATCAGGAGGCTTCCATCTGCATGAAGAGCCGCTGGCACGGCAAGGATAAGCGCATGAACACCGAGACCTGGGTGTACCTGACCGTCCCCGAGCTTGCCCAAGCCATGCAAAAGGACGGCTGGTCCCTGGAGATCGTCAGCACCTACACAGAAGGACGTATATTCCTGGTCACAGGCGAGATCCATACCCCGAAGGAGCGTCGGTGGCGTCAGTTCCGCATGACCTTCACCGCCGAGACCGCAAGCTACTTCTGGGATGCCATCCGCCCCGATCGCGTATGGTGACGGAGCAGGAGTAGATCGCAGACTTGTGAATTGGGGTTTTTCGGGCTGTTGGGTTTCCTCGTGAGCCTTCCCTTGTGAGGGAAGGGGGACCGCGAAGCGGTGGATGAGTAGCCGATAAATGGACATTTCCCGAAGGGAAATGATCTGCTTTCCTCCATATAAAAACCTTTCCTGAT
>JAFULU010000119.1 GCA_017483125.1 Clostridia bacterium | reverse complement strand
GTATCAAGGGGTTTCCGTATACACCCGTACGAAAAAACAAGCCCGCTCTCCTCATCCACCACCTACGGTGGTCCCCCGCATCCGCTTGCGGATGGCACCGCATGGGGAAGGCTCACGAGGAAACCCAACTCGTCGATAAACCCAAATTTGAACTTACCAACTGCACCGTTACGCCAAGCATTCCTTTCCCAATCCAATCAACGGAGATACTATATGGAAAACACCAATCAGAACCAAGTGAAAGTCCCGCGCCGCGTGCTGGGGTCCCTGCTGGCCTCGGTGTCGGCGGGAGTGGTCCCCCGCGCGGGAGCGCCCTATATCGCCATCGGGCGCAAGGACGAGATCGCCGCCCTCCTCTCCGACCTGGAGCAGATCGACCAGGGAGGCGGCTCCATGCGCTTCCTCATCGGCCGCTACGGAAGCGGTAAGAGCTTCCTCATCCAGCTCATCCGCGGCTACGCCCTGGAGCGTGACTTCATCACCGCCGATGCCGACCTCTCCCCCGAGCGCCGTCTCTACGGCAGCGGCGGGTCGGGCGTGGCTACCTACCGCGAGCTCATGAAGAACCTGGCCTCCAAGGCCTCCCCCGACGGGGGGGCTCTGCCCAAGCTCATCGCCCGCTGGATCGGTATGATGCAGGACGAGCTGATTACAGGGGGCGTATCCCCCGAGGATGACCGCTTTGACGATCTCATGACCCGCAAGGTCAGCGATACCATGCGGGAGTTGGAGTTTCTGGTGGGGGGCTTCGATTTCGCCCGTGTGATCACCGCTTACTACAAGGCCTACCGCGAGGATGGGGAGACCGCCCGCCTGCGGATGTCGGCCTGCCTGCGCTGGCTGCGCGGTGAGTACGCCACCAAGACCGAGGCGCGGGGGGAACTCGGCTTCCCCGTGTCGGTCATCATTGACGATGACAACTGGTACGATTTCCTCAAGCTCTGGGCCTCCCTGGTCCGCAAGATGGGCTACCGCGGCCTCATGGTCTTCATCGACGAGTGCGTCAACCTCTACAAGATCGTCCACCGCGTCAGCCGTGAGAACAACTACGAGAAGATCCTATCCATGTTCAACGATACCCTCCAGGGCCGCGCCCCGGGGTTGGGCATCGTCTTTGGCGGTACCCCCCAGTTTTTGGAGGATCCCCGCCGCGGCCTGTTCTCCTACGAGGCTCTCCGCTCCCGCCTTTGCGACAGCCGATTCGCCTTGGAGGGCTTCAAGAATCTCATCGGCCCCGTCATCCGTCTGCGCCGCCTGGCCGATGACGAGCTGCTGGCCCTGATCCGCCGCGTGACTGCCCTCTACGCCCAGTTCTACGGCTGGGAATGCCGCATCACCGACGCCCAGCAGCTGGCCTTTTTGAATCTCTGCCTCTCCCGCGCGGGTGCCGACAGCATGATCACCCCCCGCGAGATGCTCCGCGACTACATGACCGTTCTGAACATCCTCATGCAGAACCCCGAGGCCACCTTCGAGCAGGTGGTGGGGTCTGCCGTGACCCTGAAGCATGAGGACAGCGATCCTGAGGACGCGTGGGCGCCCACCGCCGCAGAAAAATCCTCGGAGACATCCGTAGGGCGGGGCGCATTTGCTGACAAATGGGATCCCGCCGAAGAGCGAAAGAAGTTTAACCCTGAGGATCTGGATTTCTAAGGGAGGTTTCATCTATGTTTGGATTTTTCAAAAAGAAAAAAGATTCCACTCAAAAGGCGGTAGAGAAAACCCATACCATCCCCCCGAGAGAAGGACTTTTTGCGGAGGTCTGGGAGCTTTTGAGATCTGACTCCGCACCCGACTTCTTTGAGGCGGGGACCACCATCACCGAGTGCCTCTTCCGCGAGGAGGACGGCATGATCGACCTGTTCGTGACCCGAAACGGGCAGACCATCAGCTTCAACCTCGATAACGAGACCGTCTTTATGAGCGACGACAGCGATGCCGACGAGACGGTGGAGCTGACCGAGTTCGCCGATCTGTTCGATCTGCAAGCCCGCATGAATCGTTTCGTCACGGCTCATACGAAAAGTACCCTGTTCTAAAGTTTTGGGCCGCCGGAGGTTGTTACCGTTAACGAGCGAAAGAAGTGGAGTCCTGAGGATTGGGCTTTTTGCGAGTTTTAAGACAGTAGGGAGCGACGCCCTCGTCGCTCCTCAACCGATAAATTCCAAATTCCTTTGTCTGATGAAATCTTGTGTGAATCTACAACTGGAAAATATCGGTATGCTTTCTGTGGCGGAGCGACGAGGGCGTCGCTCCCTACAGGGATATCGGTGATCCAAACTTCTTGCTGATTCCCATATAAAATTATTTCGAAAGGATGCCACAATGGATTATACTGTTTTCTTTCCCACGCCCATAGAAAGCATAGCCGACCCCACCAATGACAACGTGGACGTGTGCGTGACCACCGCTGACGGCGAAGCCTACACGCTGGTCTTTATCACGCCCGATAATCTTAAATTCCTGATGGAATCCAACCGCGAGGATCACATATCCCCGTTATTCAAGTATATCGTAGTAAAACGCATTGATGAAGGCATGATCCGCCGAGCCTTGGATGTGATCGTGCGTGATCGATCACTTCTCGCGTACTATGGAAAGGATTAAGGAAGGAGGTCTTGATATGAAAAGATCTGATTCCGCCACCCATCGTGCCCTGCGTATTTGGCTTGGATGTGGGATAGGCTGTTTTCTGTGCGGTTTTGGCGGTGAGACACTAGTTCAACAGTTGGAGGCGCACCGCATTGTCGTTTTGGAAGGTGTTTCGGCGGTATTGATCTCCGTAGGGGTTCTCGGCGTGATCGCTCTGTTCCTTTGGATGGTGACCGCCGCCGTGGTACAGTGTGACGAGATCGTATCCAAGGCCTGCGGGCGAGTACATACTCCCCTGCGCGAGCTGTTGGGCAAGCCGCGTATCTCGGGTAAAAGGGAGGCGAAAATGGTTCGCTATACCCGTATCACGACCTTGATACATCTGATTTTTGCGGGGATCAACGTGCTGAGTCTGGGCTTTGCGACGATTGGACTGATCCCCCTTGCCCTTCATTTCATCGTGTCTCAGATCATCCTGTCTAATCTGCGAACCGGCTATACCGAGGAAGAATCCGCAGTGGCGACCATGTGGACGGTTCTGGGCATTGCGAGCTTTGTCCTTGCCTTCTTTTCCTTGTTCGCCGCCGTTCCCCTTGGGGAGTGGATATTGGGCATTTGAAACAAAAAAGCTTTTCAGCATCACAATTTTGCATTTTGCACTTTGCATTTTGCATTTCCGAAAGGAGCCCCCATGACCGAAGCCGACCGCATATTTGAACGCTTTCCCGAATTCATCCGTGAGTACATCTTCACCCACCGCTGGGAGTCTTTGCGGGGGGTGCAGGTGGCGGCGGCGAGGACGCTGTTCCTCACCGACCACCACCTCCTGCTCACCTCCTCCACCGCCAGCGGCAAGACCGAGGCGGCCTTTTTCCCCATTCTGTCCGACCTCTGCGAGAACCCGCCCATGAGCGTGGGGGCGCTGTACATCTGCCCTTTGAAGTCCCTCATCAACGACCAGTTCGGGCGCATGGAGGAGCTTTTGGACATGACGGGCATCCGCGTGACCCGCTGGCACGGGGACGTGGCCCAGTCTCACAAGAAAAAGCTGTTGGAGAAGCCCTCGGGCATTCTGCAGATCACCCCCGAGTCCCTGGAGGCCATGCTCATCAACCGCTCCAACGATATTTTGCGGTTGTTCGGTGACCTCCGCTACATTGTCATCGACGAGATCCATACCCTCACAGGCTCGGATCGAGGCAACCAGATCATCTGCCAGCTCACCCGCATCGGCCACCTCATTGGCCGTACCCCCCGCCGTATCGGTCTGTCGGCCACCATCGGTGACCCCAACCTGGCCGCCGACTGGCTGGCGGGAGATACGGGCATCCCCGTGGACGTCCCCACCTTTGAGGAGGGCAAGATCAAGTGGCGGCTGGGTCTGGAGCATTTCTACATCCAGAACGCCAAGGATAACCAGTCGGTGGAGCCTGCGGATTCTCAACAGGGCGACAGCGACGACGCTTCGCATGGTGATATGGCAGACGAGACTCATGACGGTGAGATCGTGGACTATGAGAAGGCCCTTGACCTCTCCACTGCCCAAGCGGTAGCCGCCTCCATGGTGGAGTCCGCTCTCCCGAAGACCGCCGCCCATCCTCTCGACGCGGGCTACGAGTATATGTACGACTGTGTCAAGGATAAGAAATCCCTGGTTTTCTCCAACTCCCGCGAGGAGACCGAATACCTCTGCGCCACCCTTCGCCAGATCGCCAAGGCCCGCGGGGAGCAGGACGTGTTTCTGATCCACCACGGCAACCTCTCCGCCTCCATCCGCGAGGAGGCCGAGGCCAAGATGAAGGACGAGGAGATCTTCGCCGTCACCTGCGCCACCGTCACCATGGAGTTGGGCATCGACATAGGCCGCCTGGAGCGGGTGCTCCAAAGCCAGGCCCCCAACAGCGTGACCTCCGTCCTCCAGCGCCTGGGACGGTCGGGACGGCGCGGGGAGCCCCCCGAGATGATGATGGTCTTCCGCGAGGAGGACCCCCTGCCCAACACCCCCCTGCCCCAGCTGATCCCGTGGGAGCTGCTCCGTGGCATCGCCATCATCCAGCTCTACATCGAGGAGCGCTTCATCGAGCCGCCCCAGCGCCGTAAGATGCCCATGTCCCTCTTGTTCCACCAGACTCTGTCGGTGCTGGCCGCCTCGGGGGAGCTGACTCCCCGCCGCCTGGCCGAAAGAGTCCTGTCCCTGCCCCCCTTCTCGGAGGTGACGAGGGAGGACTACCGCACCCTCATGGTGTCCATGATCGAGCACGATTTTATCGAAATGACCGAGGAAAAGGGACTCATCGTAGGCATGGCGGGGGAGCGGTTGCTCAAGAGCTTCAAGTTTTACGCCGTGTTCAAGGACTCCGAGGACTTCACCGTCCGCGCGGGGTCGGACGAGATCGGCACCATCACCACCCCTCCCCCCGTGGGAGACCGCTTCGCCCTGGCGGGTAGAGTCTGGGAGGTGGAGGAGCTGGATATCCAGCGCAAGCTCATCTATGTCAAGCAGGTGGACGGCAAGATGGAGGTCTCGTGGCCGGGAGATTTCGGTGAGATTCACACCAAGATCGTTCAGCGGATGCGCCGTATTCTGGAAGAAGACACGGTCTACCCCTACCTCAAGCCCAACGCAAGGAAGCGCATTGAGGTCGCCCGCCACGTGGCGCGGAACACGGGGATGCTGGAGCACTCTCTGGTCTCTCTCGGCGGCTACACCTGGTGCCTGTTCCCCTGGCTGGGTACCCGCTCCTTCCGTACCCTGCGGAAGTTCATCGCCCGCAACGCCTCCCTGTGCAAGGTCAGCAATCTGGAATTCGAGGGGTGCTACTACATGACCTTCCGCATGGAGAGAGGGAACGACTACGACCTTCTCTCCCATCTGGCAGGCATCGCCGAGACAGACGGCATTGACTGCGAGGCCCTCGTCCAGAGCGGTGAGGTGCCCATCTTTGAGAAGTACGACGAGCACGTCCCCGCCGAGCTGTTGCGGAAGGCCTACGCCGCCGACCGTCTGCGGGCCGACGAGGCCGAAGCGCGGCTCGCCGAGATGCTGGCGGAGTATTGACACGGTAAACCAAAACGGAGCCGCCCGCAAAGGGATGACTCCGTTTCTGTTTCAGTAGAGCTTTCTGGGCGTGTCGATCAGACCCATCAGATAATCCAAACTGACGTTATAGTATTTAGCCAGCTTGATGTACTTGTCCGCGCCCATCATCTGCTTTCCCGTTTCGTATTTGCTGACCTGCTCGCGGGTGGTCTGCAGGATCTCCGCAACGTCGGATTGGGTGAGATCGTGATCCTCGCGCAGGTCTTTGAGGCGTTGATAATGGTTCATGGGCTTCCTCCGCATACAATAAATTTGGTTAAATCTATTGACATTATATCCCGTAAGGTGTATAATAGAGGAAAAGCGTGCCTTAAAGGGTACAAAGGAGACCGCCATGAAATCCACCGTCACCGCTCTTTACTACGGCAACCCGCCCCCCTGTGAGCGCAAGCCCCCCGTGCCCGCCGCCGAGACGCCCTTGGGTCAGGTCAAAGCCGCGCGGGAGGCTCTGGCCGCCACCCTCACCCCCGCCCAGAAGGCTCTTTTGGAGGCCTACGACACCGCGCAGGACCTGTGGGCCGAGGAGGAGCAACGGACCCGCTTTGCCGAGGGCTTTCGCATGGGGGTGCGGTTGGGGGCCGAGTGCTTCGGGGAGTGAGATCCCGCGGAGGGAAGGAGGAGGATCAATCCCGTCCGTATACCCGCTCCAAAAGATCCATTCCCAACGCCGCTCCCCACAGCACCGTGAGGTAGCCCCCCACCGACCCCGCGTAGGCCTCGGCGTAGAGCAAGGCCTCCCCCCGCAGAGGGCTGTCCAGAAGGATCCACAGACAGCACAGGCAGAGCACAAGCCCCAGGTGTCCAGCCGTCAGGGTCCGCCTCGCGTAGGCGCAGAGCCGCCACCGCACCGTCCGCTTGTCCTGCCGATCCTTCATGCCTCAGACCTCCTTTTTCTTCCTTTCGTCGTCACCAAATGTTGGCAAAATGGTGATTACAGTCGGTATTTCCGTATAGCCGACTTGATTATACACGAAAATATGCGCCCGCGCAAGGAACAGCTTTTGCCCGAAAAGCCAGTCTCTTCCATGTCTCAAAACGGCGAAAAACCGTTGTGGGACATGGCTTTTTTGTTGCTTGCGCGGTCGGATCCCACCCAAAGCCTTCCCCGCCTTCCGCCAATTTCCGTTTTTGTTTCGGTTTTTTCGCCCTTGCGGTCTGTGCTATACTGGAAAAAACGGCAGGATCCGACTCCCGCCGCCCAAAAAGGAGAAAAACCATGAAAAAGCACCTCTTTCCCCCGCGCCTGCTCATGACCCAGCTGGATGAGCGGTACTACGACGAAGCCCCCCGCCGTCCTGTGGTCTGCCGCCTCTGGAGACTCTGTCCCGCCCCGCCCGTGGAGGGCTCCGCGGTCTACGCCATCGGCATGGAAAGCCCCGCCAAACGCTACCTCTACTGTGTAGGCCACGACGAGACCGCCGCCCGCCGCCTCTGGGAGAGCATGGTGGAGGCGAGGCTGTCCCCCGTCCATCTGGGGGACGTGGTGGAGGATTTCCTGTGGGAGCAGAGGCAAACGGGGGAAAGAAGCGGGGAATTTCCCGAAAAGACTTTACAAACCAATCAAAGTATGGTATAATGAGGTAACGACCTCCCCGAAAGGAGATTTTGCCCCATGAAATGCCCTGCCTGCGGCAACCCCGACCTGAAGGTCATCGACTCCCGCCCCATTGAAGAGGGCAACAGCATCCGCCGCCGCCGCGAGTGCCTGCAATGCGGCAAGCG
Source organism: Clostridia bacterium (assembly GCA_017483125.1). GTDB lineage: Bacteria > Bacillota > Clostridia > Oscillospirales > CAG-272 > CAMEON01. Next base: position 8,230 of record JAFULU010000119.1, on the reverse strand, counting down.
CTTCACCACCTTCGAGATGATCGAGCAAGCCCAGATCATGGTGCTGAAGAAGGACGGCTCCAAGGAGCCCTTTGACCGCAACAAGCTCATCAACGGCATTCTGAAGTCCACCCGCAAGCGCACCGTGGACGCCGATGCCATCGTGGACGAGATCGAGTCCGAGCTCCAGAATACCCTGCGCCTGGAGGTGCCCTCGGTGGAGCTGGGGGACATGGTGCTGGAGAAGCTCCGCGCCATTGACGAGATCTCCTACGTCCGCTTCGCCTCGGTCTACCACCAGTTCACCGACGTGGACTCCTTCATGGACGAGCTGAAGAAGCTCAAGAAGAAGCACGCCAAGACCAAGAAAACACAGAATCCCGACAATTGACTCCGGAACCCACGTTGCAAACCTACTTTGCGCGTGGGTTTTTGTGAATGAATTGTAAATATTTGCTTTTGAGGGTGATGAATCCGAAAAAATGTCGTCTATATGGGTGAGGGCACCTTCAAGGTGCCGTACCCATAGGAGGTATCCCATGAAAAAGCTGCTGATTCTCTTTTTGACCCTGCTCATGCTGGCCGCCATCCCCGCGCAGATGACCTCCTGCGCCCTGAACGTCAAGGCCTCCGAGCTGTCGGCGGGCTATACCCGCAAGGTCACCGAGGCAGGGAAGATCACCGACGAGTTCAAGACCGCCATGGCGGGCTTCTCCCTGGTGCTGACCAATACCACCGTTTCTCTGGAAAAGGAGGGCAAGGCCAACCATCTGGTGTCCCCCCTTTCCGCTCTGATCTGCCTGTCCATGCTGGCCAACGGTGCCGAGGGGGAGACCCTCGCCCAGATGGAGGCGGTGCTGGGGATGCCCATTGATGAGCTGAACAAGGCTCTGTACACCTACACGAGTAGCCTGTACACGGGCAAGGACTGCAAGGTCTCGGTGGCGGATTCCATCTGGTATCGGGACGGGGACAGCTTTTCTGTGCGCGAGGAGTTCTTGCAGACCTGCGCCGATTGGTATCAGGCCCAGCAGTACGCCGCCCCCTTTGACGAGACCACCCGCAAGGACATCAACAAGTGGGTGGATCACTACACCGACGGCATGATCGACTCCATCCTGGAGGACCCTATCCCCGCCGAGGCGGTGATGTACGTGGTCAACGCCCTGGTCTTTGACGCCAAGTGGGAGGAGGAGTACGAGAAGAAGGATATCCTCACCGAGACCTTCACCTCTCTGGATGGCGCCGAGTCCTCCGTGACCATGCTCCGCTCCGAGGAGTCCCGCTACCTCACCGTGGAGGGGGGCTTCGGGGTAGCCAAGCCCTACAAGGGGACGGGCTACTGCTTCGTGGGTCTTCTGCCCGAGGAGGGGACCGATATCTATGAGTTCGCCGCCTCCCTGGACGGCGGGGACTGGACGGCCATGTGGCAGGAGCAGACCCGCACCACGGTCTACACCCGCATCCCCGAGTTCACCTATGCCAGCGACATGAACCTAACCGACTCCCTCAAAGAAATGGGCATGACCGATCTCTTCAGCGCCGACACCGCCGACCTGTCGGGTCTGGGCACCTCCGCCATGGGGAACCTCTACTGCGACGGGGTCTTCCAGAAGACCTTCATTCAGGTGGACCGCAACGGCACCAAGGCCGCCGCCGTGACCTGGGCGGTCAACAAGGCCGAGTCTGCCGCCCCCATGGAGCCGAAATACGTCTACCTCGACCGTCCCTTCGTGTACGCCATCGTGGATACGGGGACGGGACTGCCGTTGTTCGTGGGGATCGTGACCCGACTGTAACGGCTTTGCGGGAAAAACCGAGTCTTGTACAGAGCGACACCGTCATAAGCGCGAGGTTTTCGCAGCTACAGGAAAGGAGCCGAATGAATATGACACACCGAATGTTTTCTCCAAAAAGAAGGGTCTTGATCGTGCTGATGCTCCTGACCGTCTCCCTTCTATGCGCCTCCTGCCAACAGGGGACCAAGTCCCTCTACCTCCGCTCCTCCCGCGCCGGCGGAGGGGGAGAGAAGTACAACGTGGTGGATATCACTATTCCCCACCAGTCCGTACAGGTGACCGATCCGAATACCGTCACGGTGACGATTGGCCTGGGCGGGGATATGAAGATCTCGGCCCATGAGAACCAGACAGCGGTTTTGGAAATTGATGCCGAGGGGTGCCTCATCAACGGTGTTGCGGATCTCTTTGAGAAGGAATATACCGACTATTTTACAAACGCGGATCTCCGCGCGACGGTCGAAGAACGCTATTGGGGCTATCCCACCAAGACCCCGAATTATTTTGAGAACATGGAGATCACCCTCCCCACGGGGGAGTGCCGCGGACAGATCGACGTTACTTTGTACATCAAAGAAGATCTGTACGAGGGATATACAGCCGAGGTGACGGTCTATTATGCTTCAAACGGCAACGTGATCTGGTTCAGCGAGCGTGCTTTGAAAGAGGTGGACCAGAAGGATCGACCGGTCAGCGTGGATCAGAAACGGTAAGATCCGCATAAACGCCGCTTGAGCCCATCCGATACGAATTACGCGTGACCCATATGAAACCCGTCCATACGAAAGGAGCAATTCCCATGAAATATTACGGAAAAGAAAAATGCCGCATCCTCAAACAGATCCGCGCCGAGATCGCCCGTGAGAACGATATTGAGTGGGTGGTGTCCGAGTGCAAGCACAAGGGCAACTGCAAGGGCACCTGCCCCAAGTGCGAGCAGGAGGTGCGCCAGCTGGAGGCCGCTCTGGCCAAGCGGGAGGCCCTGGGCAAGACCGTGGCCGTGGTGGGCATCTCCGCCTCCATCGCGCTGTCGGTGACGGGGTGCGTCAATCCCTTCCCCTCCGTCGAGGCAGGTGAGCCCATCGCGGGAGATATGCCCTTCCCCGATACCTCTGCCGAGGAGACCTATATCGCCGTGGACGGGGAGATGATCCCCCCGCCCGAGACCGAGACTGCCTGCGACCTGCCCCTGGCGGGCGCGCCCGTGGAGCAAGAGACCGAGGAGCCCCTCATGGGAGACGTGGCGATCGAGGGCGAGTTCATCGAGGAGACCGACGAGGAGACTACCGACGAGACCTCTGAGGAGACCACCGAGCCCGAGATCGTGGATATCATGGGCGAGCCTGCGGAGTGAGAGTATGAGCGGATCGGATCAGCCTACCTTCCCCCTGGCCTTCTGCGACCGTCTCCGCATGGCCACCGACGGCGCGGGGGTCACCGCCCTGGTGGGGGCCTTCGGGTGTCCCCTGCAATGCAAGCTCTGCATCAACCCCCAGACCTGGCATGAGCGGAAGGACGGCAAGCCCCCCTTTGAGCGGGTCACCCCCGCCCAGCTGGTTGAGCGGGTCAAGATCGACAGCCTCTACTACCTGGCCACGGGGGGCGGTGTGACCTTCGGCGGCGGGGAGCCTCTGCTCCATACCGACTTTATCACCGCCTTCCGCGAGGTCTGTCATCCCGACTGGCGCATCTACGCCGAGTCCTGCCTCAACATACCCGAGGAGAACGTTCGCGCCGCCGCCGCGGTGGTGGATCATTTCTTCATTGACGTCAAGGACATGAACCCCTCCATCTACAAGGCCTACACGGGGCGCGACAACACCCTTGTGAAGTCCAACCTCGCCCTGCTTCTCTCCCTGGTGGGAGCCGAGCGGATCACCGTCCGCGTGCCCCATATCCCCGGCTTCAATACCGACGCCGACGTACAGGCCTCGGTGGCCGAGCTGACGGCCATGGGCGCGGAGGGCTTTGACGTCTTCGCCTACAAGATCCCAACCAAAAAAGTATAACATCCAAACGGACTGATACAGATTGTGTCAGTCCTTTTTTTACCCAAAAAAAGCTTTCCGAAACTGTTGAAAATGTAGAAAAGGACTCAACTGTATTGACAAAAGCCCCCAAAAAGAGTAAAATAGAAGGGTATATGTGTATCTCCCAGCGAGATGCGATTTTTGAAGGAAAGAGGTATCCCACTATGTCCACCCAAATCTCCGCTCACATCACCGAGGTCTACGAGAAGATCAAGGATAATATCGGTAAGGTCATCGTCGGTAAGTCCGATACCATTGACATGCTCATCGTCTCCCTGCTCTGCGGCGGCCACGTCCTGCTGGAGGACGTCCCCGGTACGGGTAAGACGGTGCTGATCAAGTCTCTGGCCGCTTCGGTGTCCTGCGAATATAAGCGTATCCAGTTCACCCCCGACCTGCTCCCCTCCGACATCACGGGCGTCAACTTCTTCAACATGAAGAAGTCTGAGTTCGAGTTCGTCCCCGGCCCCATCTTCGCCAATATCGTCCTGGCCGACGAGATCAACCGCGCCACCCCCAAGACCCAGTCGGGTCTTCTGGAGTGTATGGAGGAGATCCAGGCCACCATCGACGGCAAGACCTTCAAGCTGGCCCAGCCCTTCATGGTCATTGCTACCCAGAACCCCGTGGAGTCCATGGGTACCTTCCCCCTGCCCGAGGCCCAGCTGGACCGCTTCCTCATGAAGGGCCGCATGGACTACCCCAACCACTCCGAGGGCATTGACATTCTGGCAAGATTCGATAAGTTCTCTCCCCTGGAGACCCTGCAGCCCGTGGTCACCGCCGAGGAGCTGGTGGCCGCCATCCAGGAACTGCCCAAGGTCTACATCTGCCGCGAGATGATGGGCTACATCACCTCCATCGTGGAGAAGACCCGCTCCTACCCCAAGGTCCTGCTGGGCGTTTCTCCCCGAGGTGCCCTGTCCCTCATGAAGGCCGCCAAGGGCTACGCCGCCATCGCGGGCCGCAACTACGTCACCCCCGACGACGTCAAGCGCGCCGCTCACCCCGTCCTGGATCACCGTCTGACCCTGGAGAACGCCGCCCGTATCAAGAAGAATGCCGCCTACGAGATCATCGACGACATTCTGGGTATGGTCACGGTTCCCACCGAGGCTGTGTTCGAGGAGAGATAAGCCATGACCTATTTACCTTTCCTTGCCCTTCTGGGCGGATCGGTGGTCGGTACGGCGGCAGAGGGCATCATCAACGGTATCCTCAACTTCATCACCTCCCCCTACTTCACCGCCCTCATTGTCGTCGCGGCGGTGCTGATCGTGCTCTGGATCCTGCTCAAGATCTACGGCTCCATGCGTGCCGCCAGACTGGGCCGCATCATCTACGAGCGCCGCTTCTCGGAGGAGGGTGTCTACGAGGGTGAGGAGGTGGAGCTCATTGAGACCATCCGCAACCCCGGCTTCTTCCCCCTTTTGGGGGTGGACGTGGAGTCCTACTTCTTCAACGAGCTGGAGCTGGAGGAATACGAGCATGACGGGTCCAGTACCATGCAGTACTGCATCTCCCGCTTCAACCTCTGGCCCTACATGCAGATCAAGCGCCACCACCGCATCACCGCCACCAAGCGAGGCCATTACAAGCTTCAGATCGCCACCATCTACGCCAAGAAGGGCCCCATCCCCATGGAGGCTCCCACCGAGCTGTACGTCTACCCCAAGGCCGTCCCCCTGGGACTCCCCGCCATCGCCGTAGGCCGTATGCAGGGTGATTTCGTCTCCCAGAGACCCCTCTTTATGGATCCCTTCTCTCTGGCGGGTATCCGTGACTACCGCTTCGGCGACTCGGTCTCCCAGATCAACTTCAAGGCCTCGGCCAAGGTGCCCATGACGGGCTCCTCGGGCTCCCCCCTGAAGGTCAACGCCCGCGACTACTGCGCCTCCCGCAAGCTCATGATCTACATGGACTTCCATCTGCCCATGGGCAGTAAGATCGACGGCAAGGAGTATAACCGCCGCGCCGAGAACGGCCTGTCCTTCTGCGCCGCACTCATCCGCGACGCCATCTACGGAGGCTTTTCGGTGGGCTTTGCCGCCAACTGTAAGGCCATTGACGGTGAGATGTCCACCCGCTTCCCCTGCGAAAGCTCGGACGCCCACCTCATCGCCATCATGAAGGAGATGGCCCGCATGAACCCCACCGACGGTGCCTCCTTCGCCTCTCTCCTGGAGAACGACATCCGGGGAGGTATGCGGGACACCGAGGTCATCATTATCGCCTTTGACCACAACGAGGAGGTGCTGGACCGCATTTCCACCCTGGAGCAGTTCGGCAACTCGGTGCAGACCGTGATCCTGGAGGGAGGTGACGAGGATGGCCAATGAGAAGAATGTCCGACTCACCGAAAGCGAGCTGAACGCCCGCTATACCGCCGCCGCCTACAAGTTCGCCACCGTGTCGAACTGGCGCGACTATCTGGCTCTGGCCGAGGAGTTCCGCGCTCTGGATACCTACAAGGACTCCGCCCAGAAGTACAGCCAGTGCGTCAAGGCCGCCTCGGCCCCCGCCTACCGCGATATCACCGACGAGATCCGCACCAAGGGACGGGAGACCACCGCCGAGGAGTACCGCGAGGCCGCCCGCATCATGCAGATCATCCAGGACTACCAGGATGCCCGCGAGGTCATGCGCGTGTACACCGTCCGCGCCAACGCCCTGACCTACGACGCCGCCATGGCCATTCTGTCCAATTCCGAGGCCACCACCGAGGAGCTGGGAGAGGGCGTGGCACTGCTCAAGACCATCAAGGGCTTCAAGAACACCCGCGAGCTGATCGAGCGCTTTGAGAAGTACTACTTCGACCGTATGTACAACGAGGCCCTCCGCCTCATGGAGCACGGCCACGTCTTCTCGGAGTTTGAGGAGGCCGCCGAGATGTTCGAGAAGATCTCGGAGTACTCCGACGCCGCCCAGCAGGCGGTTGCCTGCCGTAAGATGGCCAATAAGGTCAGACCCAAGGAAAAGAAGAAGAAGGAAAAGCCCGCCGAGGCCGCCGCTCCCAAGGGTGGCGACGAGGTGGTGCGGGTCACCCGCAAGGATGCCAAGGCATCCAAGGATACCCCCGCCTCCGAGGGGGAGGAGGTGGTCAAGCCCCGCAAGCGCAAGATGATCGACGACGAGACCCACAACTCCCTGGTTGAGGTCTGGCGCAACATCGACAAGCGGCGCATGGTGGAGTTCATCATCTGGATGCTGTTGCTTTTGGGGGATCTTTACGCCTCCATCGTGGTGCCCAACATCCAGGCCGACTTCTTCATCGCCCATGCCAACACCATCCGCGCCATTACGGTGCTTCTGGCCATCTTCTTCATCGTCATGGGCTGTCGGGCGTTCCTCAGAATGCTCACCGCCAGTATGCGCAAGAAGCTGGGTCAGGCCGCCGTCAAGTTCGCCAAAAAGCTGGCCGCGCCCCTCATCAAGGCGGTCAACAAGCTGCTTCTGTCCATCGGTATCGACCTCTCCCGCCGCAACCGTCTGGGAGGCCGTGACGAGAAGACCTTTGTCTTTGACGACACCGAGAAGGTCAAGAAGACCAAGAAGAAGCTCAAGAACGACCTCAAGTGGGTGGATCAGACCGACAACGCCGCCCGCGTGCGCTTCATCTTCATCGACTACATGATCCGCCGCATCAAGAAGGGCTACTTCATGAAGCGGTGCATGACCCCCGCCGAGATCGGCTCCGAGATCGCTCTGGAGGACGACGAGAAGGCATTGTTCGCCGTCTACGACAAGGCTCGCTACGCGGGTCAGAGAGGCGTTGAGGAGATCACCGACGCCATGGTGGGCGAATTGCAGATGGTCAACCGTAAGCGCAACCAGTAAATATTTCATACCCTAAGCGGGACGCTGTGCACAGGCATGGCGTTCCGCTATTTTGATGTGAGAATCTACGAATCGTAGACCGAAAAAGGGGGGATACGGGGAGTGGTATCTCTGAACGGATGATTGACAGAGAGCGAACTGTGTGGTATAATGGTTGTATCAAAGTAAAGGAGAACGTCCATGAAAGCAAGAAACATCCGCTTACTGCTGACCGTCTTGTTTTTGACTCTGATGGCTACGCTGGGGATGGTGGGTCTGACTGCCTGTGTGGATACCCCCGAGGCCCCCGAGACCGACCCCGATACCACCGCCCCTATCACCGAGCCCGACACCCCCGCCGACACCGAGCCTCCCACCGAGGAGAGCACCGAGCCCCCCACCGAGCCTGCCGAGTCGGACACCGAGCCCGAGGAGGAGCCTGCCGCTCCCGCCTTGGGGGATCGGATCGACCTCGTCGCCCATACGTTGACAGCGGGTGACGGCAAGATCACCCTGACCATGGCCGCCGAGGTCAAGGAGGCGGGGCTGACGGGCACCGTGAAGCTTACCCTGTCCGACGCAAGCGGTACCATTTCGGAGTCCTCC
>JAFULU010000118.1 GCA_017483125.1 Clostridia bacterium | reverse complement strand
CCGTGAGGCTACCGCCGAGGAGATCGGCGAGAAGATGGGCATGAGACCCGAGAAGGTCCGCGAGATCATGAAGATCGCCCAGGATCCCGTGTCCATGGAGACCCACATCGGTTAGGAGGAGTACAGCCACCTCGGCGACTTCATCCAGGACGAGGACACCCCCGCCCCCGCCGACGCCGCCTCCCAGACCATCCTCCGCGAGGTCATTGAAAGAGAGCTCCACACCCTGACCCCCCGCGAGGAGCACGTCATCAAGCTCCGCTTCGGCCTCTACGACGGCCGTACCCGCACCCTCGAGGAGGTGGGCAAGGAGTTTGACATCACCCGTGAGCGTATCCGCCAGATCGAGGCCAAGGCCCTCCGTAAGCTCCGCCATCCCAGCCGTGCCCGCCATCTGAAGGGCTTTTTGGACTGATTTGGTGGGTTTGACGGCGGCTATTTGAACGAACCGCGAAATTTTTCGTGATTCGGCTCAATTGCCAATCCATAAAAACGGCGGTTTGCACAATAAAATCGGCGATTGACACAATCACATCAAGGAAAAATTGTTTCTTGTGTATCAAAACGGGGACGAAAAAATTCCTACCTCATCCAATTGGGCGTGGGAAATGCTCCCGATGTTCATAAGTGTTCAAAATTTTCACTTGACAGATTCACAAAAATAGTGTAAAATATAAAGGTATAAAAACGCGTACCCGTACCATGCTCTCATGCGGGGAACGCATAAGGAGGAACCAGTATGAACAAGAGACTCGTATGCTTGACCCTGAGCATATTGATGTTGCTGACCTGCGTTTTCGCGAGCTGCACGCCCCAGACCAAGGATCCCGCCGCCGAGGGGGAGACCGTGGACAACAGCGCGAAGACCATCACCATGTGGGTCGTCACCGAGGACGAGACCACCGACAAGGCCAAGGAGGCTGTCAACGAGGCCTTCGCCAAGATCACCAAGGCTAAGTTCAAGACCAACGTGGTTATTCAGTTCTGCACCGAGGACGAGTACTACGAGAAGCTGGAGGGTGCCATCAAGGCCGCCCAGGATCTGATCGAGCTGGAGTCCAGATGCGCCAAGGAGCTGAGACAGTACATCAAGGCTCATAAGGGCGAGGGTAAGGACAACGCCACCCTGACCGCTGAGTTCTACGCCGCTCATCCCGAGTACCAGCAGTTCCAGAAGGCCGAGGAGGAAGAGGAAGACGAGGATGCTCCCGAGACCGAGGAGGAGACCGAGATCAACGAGTTCGGTATCGCCGAGATCAAGTATCCCGATCCCAAGGAGAATCAGGTCGATATCTTCTACCTGTCCGGCTACGACAAGTACATGGAGTACTACGAGAAGGAGTACCTCTCCTCCCTGAGCGAGGAGCTGTCTACCTCTTCCAAGAAGCTCACTACCTACATCTCCTCCTCTCTGCTCAACGGTGTGCAGATCGAGGGCGGTGTCTACGCCATCCCCAACAACGTGCCGATCGGCGAGTACACCTACATGATGATCGACAAGGAGCTCTTCGATATGTACTATCAGAAGATCGACAAGGTCGGCTCCGTGCTGGATCTTGAGACCTTCCTGAACGACGTCAAGAACTACAACGGCGACAAGACCCCCGAGGACGAGGGTTACGTGGTTCCTCTGGCCTCCACCTACGAGGAGTGCATGAAGATGCTGTGCTGGTACTGGGATCTGTCCTATACCGACCAGTCCGTCTATAAGACTTATTATGATGAAGAGACCGGCCGTAACTACGTGCTCCAGCACCAGTACGAGGTTACCATCGAGACCACCGATGCCAACGGCGAGCCCTCTACCAAGAAGGAGAACCGCGTGGCCGCTCTGGTTGAGGGCGATATCCTCTATAAGACCAACGAGCAGGGTCAGTATGTGGATGCCGCCGGTAACGTCCTGAACTACCGCTACGAGATCGATGCCGAGAACGGTTGGCTCTACAACGAGAAGAAGGACAAGTACGAGTATTCCACCGCCGCCAAGGGCGCTCTCTACCTCGTGGACGAGAACGGTGATACCGTTACCGCCGAGAACGACAAGCGCGTCACCGTCGATGCCGAGACCAAGTCCGACGCAGACGGTAACGTCCGTCCTACCTACTACTACTCCTTTGACACCGAGGCAGACTTCTCCATCCTGGGTACCATGATGAAGGACGCCGCCATGCGCAACCGCGGCCAGATCAACCTGGGCTTCAACGCTCTGTTCACCAACACCGAGTACCACCAGCTGTTCGGCGCTCTCAAGAGCTACGAGTACGAGGAGTACTACGGTGAGGTCAAGGATGGCCAGCGCGCCGCCGTTTCCTTCATGAAGGGCGACTCCCGCGTCAAGATGGACTACGAGGAGAACGGCGTGTACGTCGGTGAGGACGGCCGCGAGTACTACGTGGTCATCGCCGAGTATCCCGAGGCTACCGAGGAGGAGCTGTACGGCAATATGTTCGCCGTCTACGCAAACAGCAGCCACCTCTCCCGCGCCATGAAGGTCATCACCTACCTGAACACCAATCAGGAGCTCCGCGACCTGCTCCAGTACGGTATTGAGAACCAGCACTATGAGCGCAACGATGACGGCACCGTCAAGCTGCTCTCCAACGAGAAGTTCGGTATCTACCGCATGGATCTGGAGAAGACCGGTAACTGCTTCATCGCCACTCCCACCGAGGAGCTGGGTGCCGATGCCTGGACCTACGCCAAGATGCAGAACAACGACTCCCTGATCAACCCCCTGCTGGGCTTTGACTTCAACGCCATGACCGCCGACAGCGACTACGCTCTGGACGTCGCCCTGATCGACGAGATCAAGCGCCTCAACGCCGAGACCCTGGCCATGATCAACGAGTGCGGCAACAAGGACGACCTCATGAGCCTCATGAGCGACACCACCGACGGTCTGATCCGTAAGCATTCCGCTTCTGCCGGTAACGTCAAGCTCAACAAGGCTACCAATCCCACCTACGATCCCGAGGCTCCTCTGGGCCCCGACGTGGCTGACCAGACCCCTGATACCTCGGGCAGCTCGCCTTACGCCGTGTACCAGACCTGGCTGACCACCTACGGCTACCTGTACACCCCCGCCGTGGAGGACTAAACCAAACAAATGACCGACCACAGTCGGTTCCATACGCGAAAGGGCGGTCCCTGTGACCGCTCTTTTGCTATGACCGCTTTGAGCAGACTACTCAAAGCAAGAGTCCTTACGGACTCTGTACGATTCCTGTGTCCGGCAAGGAATCTGTGTTATACAGAAAGGAGAGGATCGTCATGACCCCAACCCACACCCACTTGATCTGGGATTTCAACGGAACCATCCTGCAGGACATGGATCTGGGCATCCGTTGCACCAATACCATGCTGACCGAGCGCGGCTTGCCCGTGATCCCCTCGGTGGAGGCCTATCGGGAGATCTTCGGCTTTCCCATCGACGAGTACTACCGCCGTCTGGGCTTCGACTTTGAAAAGGAGGACTACGATACCGTCCTTGCCCCCCAGTGGGTGGCCATGTATCTGGAGGGAGAGTTCACCTGCCCCATGATGGAGGGTGCCGCCGAGACCATTGCCGCCGTCAAGGCCAAGGGGATCCCCCAGATCCTGTTGTCCGCCACCAAGATCGAGATGCTCACCGCTCAACTGGAGCGGCTGGGGATCTATGAGGATTTCGACGAGGTCATCGGCCTGGATAACATCCACGCCCGCAGTAAGAAGGCCCGGGCCCTGGACTGGAAGGCCCGCCACCCCGACGCCCGCCCCCTGTTCATCGGGGATACCCTCCACGATGCCGAGGTAGCGGAGGCCGTGGGCGGTGACTGTATCCTCTTCTGCGGCGGTCACCAGTCCCGCAGCCGCCTCTCGGAGCGCGGCTTCCCCGTGGTTTCGGATATCCGCGAGATCCTGCGCTATCTCTGAAAGCAAAGAAAAACGGCAGACCGCCCCCAAAAGGGAGGATGGCCTGCCGTTTTCAATTTTCTATACCCATCAATGGGTTTCATGGGCGTAACCCCTTACTCCTTCACCTCGTATTCGGGATGGTGCCGCAGGGGCTTTTTGCAGCTGGGACAGTAGACGAACCCGCTGGGGTACCAGATGCGGTAGCCCAGATGCCTGGAGCGGTACTCGAAGACGCAGTGGCAGTACTCGCACTCCACGCGGAAGAGGGGATCCTTCTTCTCAACGATGTGGATACCGTTGGCGGTGACGGCACCGGGCTGAAGGGTGTCGGTCTTCTTGCCACAGAAGGGGCAAAAGTTGCAATCGTCGGCGATTTTCTTGCCGCAATGAGCGCAGAACATGGGATACCTCCTGTGAATGGCGTTTCTTAGTGTTGAAATATGATGGCGCGGAACGGGGGATTGGATCGGACGGAATGGGAAGGCGCGGCGGTGGAACCGTAAAGTGAGGCGCAGCCTTATGCTTGCGGATCCCTTGCTGTATGCCTACCGAAGCAGAAGAATGGGCAGAACAATGGACGCCAGCAGATTGGTGGCCGCCAGCGTGAACAGGGGAGTCCACACGTTGTCCGTCTTCTGATAGGCCCAGCACGCCAGCAGATGAACGGGCAGCTGGACAAGGTACCCGCTCAGCACGAACGGGGCGTTGCCTCGCCACAGAATATCCACGACGGAGGGGATCAGGGCGATCACGGCGACACACGGATAGGCCAGCCAGGGCTTGTGGTAGCATACGGGCGCGAAGCCAAGGCAGTAGAACAGAGAGCAGACGCTGATGGGCGCGAATACCGACAGGGCCAGGGTGGCAAAGACGGGCTGGAGCCGCACCGCGAATAAAGGCGTGTGGCTGACCGACATCTCGACCACGGGGAACCACTCATACAGGTATTCAGGGGGGAACCCGCACAGGAGCAGTATGCCGATGAGCAGAAGCTCGGTCCCCACGATCAGACCAACGGTCAGCGCGGCGTGCTTCAGAATATGACCCGCGTCGGTGGTCACCATGAACCAGTCCTCCTTCAGGTAGCCCGCCATAAGTGCCAGCAGGATAACGCCGTTGAGCACGTGGTAGCCGATCTCCAGCCACACGCTGCTCTCCCACTCTTCCCAAAGCCCGAAACCCAGAAGGGGCATGATATATATGGGGATCAGGATGAACATAAAGAGACAGCAGGGGATCAGGGAAAAGAACTGGATCTTTTCGGGCTTGCTGGTCATGGACGGGAATAGCCTGTTCATCGGGACGGCTCCTTTCCTTCATTTTATAGTCAGGCGATTACAAAATGCTGCAAATTGGGGTTTGTAAGTGGGTTTGAAAATATTACCGTAGGGAACGGCGTCCTCGACGGTCCGCAAATACCCTTGACTCGACAAAGATCCTTGGTCGAAGTGGCGGGACCGCCGAGCAAGGCTCGGATGAACTCCGAACTCGCCGAGGGCGAGTTCATCAAACTGCACGAACCGAGTATAAACGAGAAATATACGGGCAGTTTGAAGCGATTCCTCAAACCAACCATTTCAACCAACAAAGAAGTGGCGGGACTCTGAACTCCGAACTCGCCGAGGGCGAGTTCATCAAACTGCACGAACCGAGTATAAATGGGAACTTCACGGGCAGTTTGAAGCGATTTCTCGTGGCCAACCGTTTCAATCAAGACAAAAGGGTGGGATTTATCCCACCCTTTTGTCTTGGTCGAAGTGGCGGGACTCGAACTCGCGGCCTCCAGTACCCGAAACTGGCGCGCTACCACCTGCGCTACACCTCGTAACTGTGATATTATAGCACAGTTTCTCTCCTTTGTCAAGGGGATTTGCGAAAAATCCCCCCGACAGAGGAAACAAGTAAATTCTCAAAGTAAATGCAACAGTGCAATTTGGAGTTGCATTTACTCTGAGAATTTACGCGACAGAGGAAACAACTGCCCGTGACGTCGGTCACTCCAGGAGCGTCAGACAATCCGACGCGATGAGATTCTCGCGGTTGCACACCACCAGCACCCGCTGACAGCCGTACTCCTCGCACAGCGCGGTGAGGTTGGTCATGCCCCCCGTGAGGTTGACCATGCAGATGTCAAAGTGGCGGGCGAGGAAGGGAACCATGCTGTTGGCGAAGGAGTCGCGGGCCAGAAGCAGGCGGGGACGGGACTCCCCTTTGGCGGCGGCCTCCTTGTCCACGATGAAGAGCATACGGTGGGTGCCGTCCAGAAACGCCCCGTACTTGTCCTTTTCCGACAGGTACTTTTCGCTGATGAAGCCGGACTCGATGACCGTCTTGGTCTCCTTGTCACCATTCACCTCAAAGACTGTAAACCGCCCATCGTCCTCCGCCTCCCAGATCTCCAGGGTGTCGGGCGGGAGGAAGAACAGCCCTGCGCGGGCGTGGGTGGTGCCATAGAAATCGGGGACCTCGCGGACCGTAAAGTAGCTCTCGGGCAGGATCTGATCCCCCATGCCCCAGGACTCCATGACCGCGGCGTAGGCCACGTAGGCCCCCTGGGTGGTCCAGTGGTGGTCGGTGCGGTAGTAGACGTACTCCCCCGCCCCGTGCAGCTCGCGGAAGGTAGCCATCAGCTCCACGCTGTTGACCCCGCCCGCCTGCATGGCACTCTGTATGGTGGCGTCCAGCCCGTCGGAAATGTCAGCGGGGTAGTTGAAATCCCCCACCGTTACGTCAATGGTACGGGGGGCCAGAAGGACGCACAGGGGAATATTCTTCTGCTTCAGAGTCTGATGGAGACCCACCACCGCGTCCAGTCCCCGATCCACGTGGGCGGAGCTGTAGCAGTCGGTGTCCTCCAAGCGCTCAAAGCGGTTGAGGTAGGCGTCAAAGCGGCGGACGGCCAGCTGACCGTTCTGCCCCACCAGTACGCCGTTGCTCTCACCCCGCCCCGCGCCCAGCTCCCCGAGGGCGTGAAGCCCCACCCACGCGTTGCGCAGGGGGAACTGATCGGAATAGTAGGTGATGAGCTGGGAAGAGACCGTGCCATCCAGCCAGCCCGCGGCGTTCACCGTGGGGAAGACCTGGAGGGGGCGGTTCTCCTCGGGGGAGGAGTCGGAGTCGGGCACCGCCCAGAAGGCGACCCCAAAGCCGAAGATCAGGACCAGGAAAAGGGCCGTGACCGTAATGTTGATCTTTCTGTTCATAGGAATCCTTTAGAAAATATAGTAGAGGAAGGGGCTGAAGGTGCCGCTGACCATGTAGGCCACCGAGATCAGCAGGGCAAGGCCGATGAGAATAGGACGGAGGATGGCCGCGCGGGGGGCCTTCTCCTCCAGCTTGGCCATGAGCCTTGCGGGATAGGGGGTGGCGGCCACCACCGAAACCGCCAGCAGAGGCAGGATGCGGAGCAGCTCGTAGCTCACCGTGGCCGAGGTGAAGCCCACCGTACCGATGCCGAGCATACCGCCCATGATGGCGAAGGCTTCGGACAAGTCGGTGTGGTCGAAGATCATCCAGCCGATACCCACCAGCACCAAAGCCCAGATATGCCCCAGGGCGCGGGTGACGGTGTTCTTCTCAAACCACCTGAGCAGGAAGGCCTTCTCAAGGGTAAGGAAGATAAAGTAGAACACACCCCACAGAATGAAGTTCCACGCCGCCCCGTGCCAGAAGCCCGTGAGGAACCATATCACCCCCATGTTGATGAACTGGCGGGAAAGCCCCTTGCGGTTGCCCCCCAGAGGGATGTAGACGTACTCGCGGAACCAGGAGGACAGGGAGATGTGCCACCGCCGCCAGAAGTCGGTGACCGAGGAAGCGAGGTAGGGGTAGTTGAAGTTCTCCAGAAACTCAAAGCCCAGCATCCGCCCGAGACCAATGGCCATGTCGGAGTAGCCCGAGAAGTCGAAGTAGATGTGGAGGGTGTAGGTCAGCACCAGAAGCCAGGCGGTGAGCACCGAGGGCTCGGCGGCGTAGACCGTACCGAGGTAGGCGTAGATGGCCGCCAGAGAGTCACCCAAAAGGATCTTCTTGGCGAATCCCACCGTAAAGCGGCTGACACCCGAGGCGAACTTGTCCACCGAATGCTCGCGGGTGATGAGCTGATCGTCCACGTCGCGGTAGCGGACGATAGGACCCGCGATGAGCTGGGGGAAGAGGGCCACATAGGCCCCGAAGGAGATATAGCTCCGCTGGGTGTCGGTGGCCCCGCGGTAGAGATCAATGGAGTAGGACATGATCTGGAAGGTGTAGAAGCTGATGCCGATGGGGAGGGTCAGCCCATCGATAGGCTCCAGCACCCCCGCCAGCGGGGGGATCAAGGCCAGATTCTCAATGAAGAAATTGGTATACTTGAAGAACAAGAGCATGGCCAGATTGAGGCACACCGACAAAATCAGCCAGAATTTCGCCTTTGTCGGGTCGCTCTCGCGGTACTTGCCGATGGGGAAGCCCGTGAGGTAGGCCACCGTGATGGAGAAGAGCATGACCAGAATGTAGGTGGGCTCTCCAAAGCCGTAAAAGACCATGCTCAGGAGAAAGAGAGCCAGATTCCGCCCCTTCAGCGGCATAATATAGTAGATCAGCAGGGAGAGGGGGAGAAACCCGAAGAGGAATATGGTGGAGGAAAAGACCATGGGGAGAATCCTTTCGTAGGGAGTGGTAAATTTGGGTTTATCGGGCCGTTCCTTTGCCTTCCCCAGCGGGGAAGGGGGACCGCGAAGCGGTGGATGAGGAGAGCAAATTACGGTTCGGTATCGGGTATGATTTTTCTTGGCGTATCAAGGGTTTTACGTATACACCCGCTTG
>JAFULU010000117.1 GCA_017483125.1 Clostridia bacterium | reverse complement strand
GGGTGTATATGTAAAACCCTTGATACGCCAAGAAAAATCATACCCGATACCGAACCGTAATTTGCTCTCCTCATCCACCGCTTCGCGGTCCCCCTTCCCCGCTGGGGAAGGCAAAGGAACGGACCGACAAACCCAAATTTGAATCAATTTCTTTCCCCCACAACCAATCCCATCCCACAACAAAACACCCCCTGCAGGCGCAAGGGGTGTTGTTCTTTCGGCATCCAATAACCGCGCGAGGTCTGGATCTATTCAGTCAGCGCTATCAGGCATCAGTCCTGAACGATCAGCCAATTTCCATCCCGGTAAATGTTGATGATCACGTTCTCGTCTCCGTCGGTGACAGAGCCGCACAGGCGAATATAGGCGGCATCGTCATGGTCCACCGTAAACATCTGCCACATACTGGTGCTGCGCAGATCCTTTACGTAGCCCTTACTGGCGTTGGGGGTCATGCAGAAGCCCGAAATAGGCTTTTTGTCCGTCTTATACATACCCGAGTAGAAGGTATCGGACAGCACCATATTCTTGATGTACACGATGTCACCCTTCTGGACCGAAATGTAATTGGTCAGGGTATGGCTGGGCACGTCGAATCGGTCTTCGCCCAAGCTGGAGCATCTTCCTCCCTTAATCCAACCGTCACCGTATGGGATATACAGGTTGGTACCCTCCAGAGAAATATCCAGCATACTCTCGGTCAGATACTGGGGATCACCGTCAATGGCCGCGGCGCGGAAATCATTGATCTTCGCAAGGGTAATACCGCAATCCAGCAGGTAGTAGATACACTTATCGCGGAAGGTAGAGCCGGGATAGCTGTTCAGAATATTTATGTCGGACAGGTAGATCCCGCCGCTTCTCTCACGGAGAGTGCTGAAGGAGGTGAGCTCGTAGTCTCTGTCGATATCGCTTCTGGGCACGCCCAGAACTCCCTCCACGATCATGGCGACCATACCGGTTCTGTCGGCGCCGGCGAGACAATGGAAGTAGGTGGGCTCACCCGCGATAGCGTTATCAAAGAGACGGTTGATGATCTCCCTCATCTCCTCCTTGGCCTCCTCAAGGCTCTGCTTGTTCTCCGAGCCCGGGGCGGTCAGATCCATCTGGAACAGGGACACGTCATCACCCAGGGGGCTCTTGTCCCGATACTCTTCTTTGCCCAGGAGCTGAGACTCTTCGTAGGTCTTCAGGAAAAGGTCGTGCTTGATCCCCAGCATTTTGACCCAGGTCTCGCGGTCTTTATCCGTTGCGTCAATGACCATACCGCCTCGGAAGATCAGATTATACCTGACCGTACCGCCGTCGCAGGGCCAACCGCCCAGATCACGAATATTCGACAAGCCGGGGGTGTCCGTCCAGATCATGCGAACCGTGCCCGTGGGTCTCAGGTGGCCTCTCTGGACAACGGTGTCCCCGTTCATGACGTAGAACTCACCGCCCACGCCGGGGGTAATGTTGTAGAAGGTATAGGGACCCTTCCCTACGGTGGTGCGGTAAAAGTTTCCCGTTCCGTTATCCAGAACCGTCAGCTCGCCGGCCTCCATTTCAATCGTGCATCCCACGGGAACGTCGTATCTCATGGAGTTATCCAGATATTCCTTGATCTTGGACACGTTATCCGCGGCGGAAACGTAGGACACGTGCTTCAGATAGAGTGCGGCGGCCTTATTGACCTGGGAGTAGGTATAGGTGGGAATGGAGGACTCGTCGGGGTCAATGAGCTTATCATAGGTCAGACTCCCGCCCTGACCGTGCATGGCGGCGTCGGCATCCTTCGCATGCAAATACAGAACGGTTTTTCCGTTGGATGCCTTACCGAGAGCGGCGGCAAAGAGGGTGTCTATTTCAAGTGTCTCCACGGGCGGGCTCAGCTGATTATCCAGTACCACAAAGACCGTATTTCCCACGCGGATCAGGGTACCGTCCTCCAGTTTGTCGTCGATCTGATCGTCAAGGGCGAGTCTCAGGGCGGACTTTGCTCGGTAGAGAGTCAGGGTCTCCCGGGTTCGGAAAATGATCATATCCCTTGACAGAAGCAAGGACGCGATGATCAACAGAGAAACGACCGCCATGGCGATCTGTATCCACAGGATCTTATGATGTTTCTTTTCAGGCATGGGGGACCTCCGTATATGTGCGTAATCAATCAGTCATGTTGAGGGTATCTCAAAAAACCCCTATAATTATACATCATCCGCGCGGGAATGTCAAGGGATAAACGACACTTCCCGACAAGATTTTCAGCGGATGGTTTTTGTGTAGTATTTTTCGATGGCATAGCTCATTTGGTAAGATTTGCTCTATAGATTTTCAAACCTAATTAAAAATCATGATTATGCTTCTTAAAAAACATCGTAATTTGCGCCCTAACTCTACCTACCTTATGAATAGTCTCTTCCGAAAGAGAAACATGCCATAGATTGATAGCATAATTATTATTGGCTCCCGAATACCCATACTTTCTTTCCGATCCATGAAGCCTTAAATAATCACTCTGTTTTTCGTGATAATATAGAATTATCTGTTTCAATTCATCCCATAATTCCTGCAAAGAATATATGTTACAATTATTTTCGTCTTGAAAAAGTTCCATTAATTCGTCATATTTGTATATTATATTTTCGGGGTAGATTTCTGATATATCTTTGCGTAAAAGATTAACCGCTTCAAAGTAATACTCCTTTTTGAATACACTATTCGTAATTGTCGGGTTTAACGTAGAAAGAAAATAATGGTATTCAATCAACGAATCAATGAATTTTTTCATTGTAGACAAACCCATGGGAAAATCCAGGTCTAAATAAATATTTTTTCCAAATTGTGACATACAATTCCCCTTCCTTTTCCATTAATTTAAAAAGAACACATCACCAGAGTTTTCTCGAGCGATGTGTCTTTTCTTAATTTGAATCAGACCCATCAACCGCGTTAGGCACAGAATAATGGGTCTGACCTTTTTGTGGACTACTTAAAAATAGTCAAATTACTTGGAAGCCTCTTCGATAGCCACGGCAACAGCCACGGTCATACCGACCATGGGGTTGTTACCTGCGCCGATCAGACCCATCATCTCCACGTGAGCGGGGACGGAGGAGGAGCCGGCAAACTGGGCGTCGGAGTGCATACGGCCCATGGTGTCGGTCATACCGTAGGAGGAAGGACCGGCGGCCATGTTGTCGGGATGGAGGGTACGGCCGGTACCGCCACCGGAGGCGACGGAGAAGTAGCCGACACCGTTCTCCTGGCACCACTTCTTGTAGGTACCGGCGACGGGGTGCTGGAAGCGGGTGGGGTTGGTGGAGTTACCGGTGATGGACACACCGACGTTCTCCAGCTTCATGATGGCCACGCCCTCAGGGACGTTGTCGGAGCCGTAGCAACGGACGTCAGCGCGGGGACCCTTGGAGAAGGGCTTCTCCTCGACCACGGTAACGGTCTCGGTGTAGGGATCGAACTCGGTCTTCACGTAGGTGAAGCCGTTGATGCGGGCGATGATGTAGGCGGCGTCCTTGCCCAGACCGTTCAGAATAACGCGGAGGGGCTTGGAGCGGACCTTGTTGGCGTTCAGAGCGATCTTGATAGCGCCCTCAGCGGCGGCGAAGGACTCGTGGCCTGCCAGGAAGCAGAAGCACTCGGTCTCCTCGGAGAGGAGCATCTTGCCCAGGTTGCCGTGGCCAAGACCGACCTTACGGTTCTCGGCGACCGAGCCGGGGATGCAGAAGGCCTGCAGACCGATACCGATAGCGGCAGCGGCGTCGGAAGCCTTGGTGCAGCCCTTCTTGATGGCGATGGCCGCGCCTACGACGTAAGCCCACTTGGCGTTCTCAAAGCAGATGGGCTGGGTCTCTTCGACGATCTTGTAGGGGTCGATGCCGTAAGCGTCGCAGATCTCCTTGCACTCGTCGATGGAGTGGATACCGTACTCATTCAGAGCGGCGAGGATCTTCGCCTCGCGTCTCTCGTAACCTTCAAACTTTGCCATGATATACAGTCCCTCCTTCATTATTCCTTGCGGGGGTCAATGTACTTGACAGCATCATTGAACCGACCGTAGGTACCCTTGGCCTTCTCGTACGCCTCGTTAGGCTCCATGCCCTTCTTGATGAAGTCGGTCATCTTGCCCAGAGAAACGAACTCGTAGCCGATCACTTCGTTGTTCTCATCCAGAGCCATGCGAGTGCAGTAGCCCTCGGTCATCTCCAGATAGCGCACGCCCTTGGCGCGGGTGCCGTACATGGTACCCACCATGGAACGCTCGCCCTTACCCAGATCCTCCATACCGGCACCGATAACCAGACCGCCCTCGGAGAAGGCAGACTGAGAACGGCCGTAGACGATCTGCAGGAACAGCTCACGCATTGCGGTGTTGATGGCGTCGCACACCAGGTCGGTGTTCAGCGCCTCCAGAAGGGTCTTACCGGGCAGGATCTCGGCGGCCATAGCGGCGGAGTGGGTCATACCCGAGCATCCGATGGTCTCCACGAGGGCCTCCTCGATGATACCGTTCTTAACGTTCAGGGACAGCTTGCAGGCGCCCTGCTGGGGAGCGCACCAGCCCACACCGTGGGTGTAAGCAGAGATGTCGCTGATCTGTCTGGCCTGGATCCACTTGCCCTCCTCAGGCAGAGGAGCGGGACCGTGGTTGGGGCCCTGGGCTACGGTACACATGTTCTGAACCTCATGGCTCATTGCGTACTCGCACTTGTACTCATTGCTCATGATTGAATATCTCCTTATATAATTTTTGCGTGGTTGGATCCCCCTCGGGGGGAGCGCCCCCGCGTGTGGGGGGCTTACGGGATACGTCGCTGTGATCCCTACCGACCCTGCGTCGGCTCTTCTTAAGATAGAAGCTCGATCAACGGAGCGATGGCTCCCAGATACGCCTCGCCGATGTAGCAGGCACCGTCGGGCGTGGGATGGACACCGTCAGCGGCGTAGTAAGCGGGCTCCTCCTCGGTCTCTCTGTGAAGGATCTCATCCAGAGGGAGGTAGGCGTCGGCGTACTCGTCGGCCAACTGCTTGACAATGGCTTGCTTACGGGCAAGCTCCTCCGTGTAGGCCTGCTTGGCAGGGTCCACGGTCTCCAGCAGGAAGGGCTGGATCATGAGGATGCGGGCGTTTGTACGGGTCTTGAGGGCATCCAGGACAACGCGGTAGTTCTTCTCGAACTGCTCGTCGCTGGTCTCGATCCCGTGGGAGTAGTGATGCCACACGTCGTTGACACCGATCAGGATGGAGACGATGTCGGGCTGAATTTCAATGAAGTCAGCCTCCAGACGCTCCACGAGGTGCTCGGTGCGGTTTCCGCTGATGCCGAGGTTGACGAATTCAAATTCCTTGTCGGAGAAGGAATCCTGCATCATAGCCGAGGCGTATCGGGGATAACCGTTGCCCATATCGTGTGGGTCGCTCCGATCCCGTCCCGCGTCGGTGACACTGTCGCCCTGAAAAAGGATCTTCATGGTGGTGGGGTGTTACCTTTCGTTATGTTTTGGGAATGCGTGGATTACTTACTTGACGATCTCGCCGTAGACCTCGCCAAAGGCGGCGGCGGCGTTGCACTCATCGGTGTCGATGTGCATGGCCAGGGCGTAGCTGGGGCTGACGCGGACCACGACGTCGTCGTAGATGGTGGTGCGCTCGGACTTGACCAGGACCTTGACGACCTCGCCGTTCTGAACACCCAGACCCTCGGCATCGGCGGGAGTCATATGGATGTGACGCTTGGCGATGATGGCACCCTCGGAGACCTCGATCTCACCTGCGGGGCCGACCATCTTCAGACCGGGGGTACCGGCCACGTCGCCGCTCTCGCGGACGGGGACGTTCTTCAGACCCAGAGCGCGGGCGTCGGTGTAGGACAGCTCGATCTGGTTGGCCTTACGGGTGGGGCCCAGGACGCTGACCATCATCTCGCCCTTGGGGCCGACCAGCTTGATCTTCTCGTTGCCGGTGGCGAACTGGCCGGGCTGGCTGAGCATCTTCTTGACGGTCAGCTCTGCTCCCTCGCCGTACAGAGCGGCGACGGCCTCGTCGGTCAGGTGGATGTGACGAGCGGAGGTCTCAACAAGAATTTTGTTTTCCATACTGCAATTCCTCTTTCGTATTGAAATATGTGGCTTTGTGACACGGTGTTCACATTCCTATCAATTATATCACAAATGTGTCGAAATGTAAAGTGTTATTTTGAAATATTTCGGGGGGTATAGGAAAAAAGTTTTTGGGGATAATGTAGAGAAATGAGAAATTGGGGTTTAGCGGTCTGCGACCGAATTCGTAATTCGTAATGCGTAATTCGTAATTGAGGAAAGCTTTCGCTGAAGCGAAAGCATATTTAATTGTTTCCAGAACGGAACGTACACTCAAAATTCGTTGTCCATCAATTGGAATTTCGCCATATTGAGCGAGATGAACTTTCCCTTACCATAAGATCACATTTTGCCAACGGCAAAATGTTTCATTCATTACGAATTACGAATTATGAATTACGAATTAGACCGATAAACCCAAATTTGAAAGGAATCCATATATGAAGGACACCGAAAAGCATTCACCCGCGACGAAAAACGAGGCCGCCAACCGTGAGACTGAGCAGGTACTGGAGACCATTGACCGCTCGGCCTCGGTGGCAGTGAAAAACGG
>JAFULU010000116.1 GCA_017483125.1 Clostridia bacterium | reverse complement strand
GCGTGGGCCAGGGAGGTCTTACCCGTACCCGACATACCCTGCAAAATGAGGATCTTGGACACGGCCATGCCCGCGATGAAGCGGCGGATATCGTTGATGTCGTAGTAGAGCTTCAGCTTATAGGCGGCGTAGTTGCGGAAGCCCTCGCAGAGGCGGTCCAGGGTGACCGCCGTGTCGTAGCGGGGGTGGCCGTAGCGGTGGCGGTTCTCCTCGATGCGGGAGAGCATACAGAAGCGGGCGGTGCCGTCGGGAGCGGCGGTGGCAGAGGCGGGGTCACGCAGGGGGAGGGCGGCGGAGTCGGGGTCCGCGCTCGCGGGGGGCGCGGGCTTTTCGGTCTTGCTCGCCTTGCGGTCACGGCCTCCCGCCAATATCACCACCACCAGCGCGGCGATGGCGGTCAGGATCACGAAGATGTAGACCACAATGGCCGTGCCCGAGGTCAGCAGGTCGGGGAGGCCTCCCTCGGCCAGGAGGGCGGCGGTCAGGTTGAGTAGAGTGCTCATGAGGATCCTCCGAAAGGGTTAGGTAAGGTCTGCCCCCGACTCCTTGAGGGTCCTGCGGCAGTGGGTGGCGTTGCCTTCTCCCAGCACGGCCTCCAGGGTCTCGGTAAGGCTCCGCTCCTCGCGGGGGAGCTTACCCGACAGGGCGGCGATGAGGGCGGGCAGGAGGCGGACGGACAGGGCCTCGTCCAGGGCGGCGGCGGGGTCGGGCTCCACCGTCATGAGGGCGGCGAGGTAGGTTTCCAGCCCCAGCCAGAGCTTATTGGTGACGGCAAAGCCGCTGTAGCGGGCGGCATAGGCCTCCAGGCGGTCGATGCGCTTCCAGTTCTCCTCCTCCAGGGCAAAGCCCGACTTGAGGCGGTCGCAGAGGTAGAGCATCTGGCCGTAGGGGAAGGGGGCGAACTCGCTGAGGGCCGCGGCGGGTGCGGTGGCGGTGAAGGCGGGGTTCAGGAGGGCGGCCACCTCGGCGACGTAGTCGGGGAGGGCTCCAAGGCTCTCGCCATCCTTCAGGTTGAGGACGAACCACAGGTTCTCGGGCAGGAGGTAGGCTACCTCGTTGCCCTCGGGGTCGTGGGTGGTCACCGAGCAGGCGGTGCGGGGGGCGCGGGTATAGCGGGCATAGGGGACGAAGTAGTCCGACAGGGTCTCGAGGGTCACCTCGGTGAGGGCTACCAGATGGATGGTGCGGGGGTCGCGGCGGGCGGACTCCACGGCGGTGAGGGAGTTACGGGGGGTCAGCTCCCCCGACTCCTCGCGGCGGTAGAGGAGGGCGGCCTCGTCGGTGTAGGTGGCGTCCACGGCATCCACCGCGGCGGGACAGCCGAAGTACTCGCAGAGGGTCTCGGTCATGGCGGTGAAGTTCTCGCTATCCATGCCCCGGGTGAGCAGGAGGCGGGAGGAGGCCATGGCGGAGAGGAGGGCGGGGACGGTACCGCTCTCGGGGGTCATCCCCTTCTCGGTGGCGAGGGTGGTCAGGGCGGTCACCGCCACGGGGAGGGTCAGATCCTTGTTCACGTCCAGGAAGTGATCCTGCTCCTCGGCGGCGGCCTCCTCCTCGGCGGCGGCGGCAGATTCCGCGGCGGCGGCAAAGA
This sequence comes from Clostridia bacterium, assembly GCA_017483125.1. Taxonomy (GTDB): domain Bacteria; phylum Bacillota; class Clostridia; order Oscillospirales; family CAG-272; genus CAMEON01. The sequence continues at coordinate 4,929 of JAFULU010000116.1, read as the reverse complement.
GGGCGTCGGCTGAGGGGACGGGGATCTCGGCGGCCTCGGCGAAGAGGGCGGCGTTGGCCTCCTCCAGAGCGGCCCGCTCACGGGCAAAGCCCCGCTTACGGTCGGCGATCTCCATGACGAAGAAGGCCACGGCTCCCGCGGCCAGGAGAATGGCCACGATATTGAGGAAGAGGGAATTCGACACCGTGAGGATATCGTAGAGCTTGACGCTCACCGCCAGCGTGATGGCGGCGATGCCGAAGATCAGATTGCGGACCGAAGGTTTCATAGGCTTTGTCGCGGCCTCCAATACGTAGTTTTCGGTGGGGATGTTGGTGACGGTGGGCAGGTAGTCGGAGAGCTTCGCCCCGTCCGGGGGGACTGTATCCCGTCCCGCGGGCAGGTCAGCGGTCATGCGGATATCCGAGACCGATTCGCCCAGAAAGAGGCGGTAGGTGCCCTTTTCGCAGAGTCCCATGCCGCCGTCGGCGGGGGGAGGGCTCCACGGGAGGGTGACCGTGGTTTTCTCACCCGGGGCGAGGTACAGGCGGGTGAAGGCCACCAGCTCCCTCTTGGGGCGGAGGATGGCGGAGGAGCGGATCCCCGCGTAGACCTGGGGGATGGCCACGCCTCCCCGCTTGCCCGTGTTCTTGACGGTGAAGGTGATCTCCCCCTCGCGGACACGGAGGGAGGAGTAGGAAAATTTGGTATAACCCAGACCGTGGCCGAAGGGGTAGACCGCTCCTTGCCCCAGGGTATCGTAGTAGCGGTAGCCCACGAAGGGGCCGATCTTGTAGCCGCGGCGGTCGCAGGCGGGGTGGGTGGAGTCGGTCAGGGTCTCGGTGAGGCGGCCCATGGGGGTACGGTCACCCAGCAGGGTCTCCACGGCGTGGAGGGCGGCTCCCCTGACCCCCGCGGGGATGAGGAGGAGTCCCGCCACGGGGGTTGTTGCCACGCGGAGGAAGCTCATGTCGGGGGAGAGAGCCGCCGAGAGGATGACCACCGTTTTTTTGCGGAGGCGGGTGACCCTGTCCAGCAGGGCCTTCTGGGCGGCGGAGAGGGTCCTCTTGCCTGCTTCTGTGGCGAGGAAGAGGAGGACCGTTTCGGCCTCGGCGGCCAGCGCGGAGGCTTCGGCGGTGAGGGCATCGTCACGGGTCAGGGCGGGGTCGTAGCCGCGGGCATAGCCCAGATAGGTATGGCCGTGGTTATTCAGGGCACCCACAAGGGCGGTCACGTCCTCTCCCTCACGGGCGGCGTCGCCCAGTATGCAGATACGGGTGGGCTTGGTGAGGGGCAGGAGGTGATCCCGATTCTCCAGAAGCACCGTGGCACCGTCCAGCGCCCGCTTATACAGGGGATCGGCGGCGGGGTCGGGGGTGGGCATCACGGCGGTGGCGGTATCGAAGGAGGGGGTGACGGGGGTGTCGGCCGGAGGGTTGTCAGAAGGGGATTCTGTGGGTTCCTCCACGGGTTCGGTGGGGGATTCTGCGTCTGTTTCTACAGGAATATCGGGTTCGGTGGGGGCCACCGTATCGGTTTCCATGGGAATAACGGGATCGGTGGGGATTTCGGTATCGGCGGGAGCCGTATCCGCGGGGGTGGCGGGAGCAAACACGGTCACTCCCTCGGCCACGGCGTGGGCGAAGGTCAGAAGGCGGTCCACCGCGCTGTCCAGGGTCTCCTCGGACATGGCCTCACCGCACTGGATGGCGGCCTCCAGCTCCCCCGTGCTGGCTTTGCCGTGGGTGATGGCGGTCTTCAGACGGCGGTGGGTATGGAGGGCGGCCTTGAGGGCGTCGGCAGAGCCGTGGATCAACAGCTCCCCCTTGGTCAGGGCGGTGACGGTCTCGGTTGCGTCGGCGGTGGGACGGAGGACGAAGTACCCGCCCTCGGCCATGCTCTCATGGGCGGCGGTGTTGTTCTCCACCAGAATGGCGGTGAGCTGTCCGCTGTAGGCCATGGCGGCGGAGGGGGCGGCCACGTGGTCGGAGAGGAAGCGGCGGGAGGGGGGCTGATCCATGGCGGTGGCGTCGGCCTCGGTAAAGCCGTAGCCCGTGGCGGTGGCGGTGAGACCTGCCGCCTTGGTGCCCGAAAGGAGGGCTCCCGCCAGCTTACCCGACAGGTGGGGATCCTCCGAGAGACGGTTGCCGTCGGGGGTGATGGCCGAGGCGGCGGGGGGGAGGAATACGTGGTTGACACCCGACTCGGCCAGGCGGCGGGTCAGCTCGGCGGCCGTTTCCTTCATCAGGGACAGATCCCACGAGCGCGCCAGAAGAGCGGGAGTCGGGAGGTCCCGGGGGTGATCTCCGCGGCATCCGTCCTTCAGATGGGCGCAGTTCACCCGCGGCAGTCCCAGGCTCTCGGCCCAAGGGGTTCGCAGGCTATGCAGGTCGGTCAAGAGGTGGATCTTATCCCCCTCGGTGAGCCGACTGATGAGGTGGTGGTAGGTGTACATAGGACGGTCCTTTCGTCACGGATGGGTAGGGATTACAGGATCAGAGAGATGAACGCCTCCAGAAAGGGGGAGGCGATGAGTCCCAGCAGAAGCAGGGCGGTGAGCAGGGCGATGGGCCAGAGGTGGCGCACCTTTCCCGAGGCCTTGGAGCGCACCCGCACGCCCTTCTCCTCGGTGAGCCTTTCGGCCTCCCCCGCGTGGGGGTCGTAGTGCCACGGCTCGGCGGGGGTATAGTCGGTGGTGACGGTGCCCCCCTCCACGCGGTAGGTATAGTCCCCCGAGGTGACCGTCACAAGGCGCAGGCGGATATCCGCGCAGCCCCCGTCCACGGGGATACCCACGTCGGGGGTGAAGATATGCCCCGTCTCCACGGGGGGGATCTCGCTGTCCCGCAGAGTGACGGGGAGCTTACCCAGCTCGCCGCCCATGGCGTCCAGCATGGTGATCTCAAAGGTCATGGAGTCCACGGTGAAGTCCCCCTCCTTGACGAAGCGGAGGAGGAGGAGCTTTCCCTCATCGGTGTTGGTCAGAAGGTACTCCCGCAGGGCACAGAGGCCCGCGGGCTGGGGGTGGGCGTAGAGGCTGTGGATGGCCGCGCCTTTGGTTACGGTTTCGGTCATATGTGGCCTCCTTATCGGTTGATCTTGCGGGCGGCGTGGCGGTAGTGCATGAGCACCGTCCAGCCCGCCGTGAGGATGCCCAGCAGGGTTGAGAAGATGAGGGTCTTTCCCAGAGAGGCGGTCAGACTCTCCAGCAGGTAGGCCACCTCACCGTGGAGCAGGTAGCCCACGAGGACAGTGGTGATGACCGTGAGGGCGGCGTAGGCAATAGTTCCGCCCACGGAATAGCCCACCACGATCTCACCTCCCAGATACTCGCCGTCCACCTTGCGGGGGATGACACGGGCGTAGGCGGTGGCGGCGGGGAGGCGGACGGCGCGGGTCGCTCCCTCGGAGGCCAGCCGCTCGGCTACCTCCAGCACGTCCAGCAGGCGGCCGCGGCGGTCGAAGGTCAGGACGTCGTAGCGGATGTAGTTGACCCGCTCGTGAACCTGCAGGCGGATGTACTTCTTCCCGTCTTTGACGAACAGGGCGTAGCGGGGGATATAGCGGCGCGCCGAAAGGTCGGGCTCGCAGATCATGCCCCGTCCCTCGGGGAATTTCACGCGGGTGAGGCCGCGGTCGGGGAGGGGGAATTTCTTGCGGGGAGCGAGGCGCATGGTGAGCCACGGGTAGACCGAGGCCACGAGGTAGGTATAGATGCAGATGGCGGCTATGATGGTGACGGCACTCTGGATGTAGGACAGGACCTCCATGGGTCGGCCTCCTTTCGGTTGAGGTGTATGGGTGATCGGATCATGGCAAAATGAGGAATCAGTCACCCTTGCCGAGGTAGTGGTTGAAGAATTTCTCCAGATGCTCGGGGGTGAGGGTGCCCTCTCCGCTGAGCTGCTCGATCATGGCGGTGGCGGCCATCTTGGCCATGCTCTCGGGGAGCTCCACCCCGTACTGCTCGGCGTAGTGGAGGGTATAGTCGGTGAGGGTATCCACCTTGGTGTCAAAATTGGCTCCGTCCATGCCGTTGATGAGGTTCATGGCCTCGGAGAGGTCGTCCATGAGCGCGCGGTAGGTGTCGGGGGCGAAGTCAGCCCAGTCGATGGCCTCGGCCATGATGCGCAGGGCCACGTTGCTCAGCTCCTCCTCCACGGGCTTCATGCAGGGGTTCTTCCGCAGCTCGGCGTAGATCTCGTCCAGGACACCGCCCTCGTCCAGGGCGGCCATGAGGCTGTCGCGGTCAGGGTTTTGGGTCAGTCCGCTGTCCGTGATGATGAGGTAGACCCGCAGAAGGGTGGTGATGTCCCGTCCCGCGCAATCGGGGGTGGACTCTCCGCAGACCTCCAGCGCGGCGTTCAGGAGGGGATCCAGAAACTCACCGAAGGAGGGGCGTTGGATGCCGATGAAGGCCTTGTCATCCCGCCACGCGGAAGAGGCGCTGTTCAGAAAGTCGGCGGCCAGCACGCGGGTGAAGGCCGAGTCTCCCAGGCGGTCGCCCAGGTTGTAGAGGATCTTCTTTTGCTCGTCGGTGGCCTGATCCGGCTTGGTGACCACCTTGATGACACGGGAGAAGTCCTTGCAGACCGCCATGCAGGTGACTACCTCGCGGCGCAGGGACAGGGGGATGCCATCCAGCTCGGTGACGGCGGAGGCATCGAAGATGAGATCACCGCCCATGGCGCTGAGGATGGCCGAGCCGCCGTCGTAGACCACGGGCTCCACCGAATCCACGACGTCGGCGGGGATCACCTTGTTCAGGGAGACGTTCATGCTCTCAAGGCCGCGGAGGAGGGTGCGGGAGGTGGAGAGCATACCCAGCAGGGGGGAGAGCATACAGAGGGCGGCGAGAAGGCCGCACAGGCCTCCCGCGAGTCCGCCCATGAGGCGGTCATGGCGGCGGTGCCACGGGGCGTCGGGGGCTTCGTAGGAGGGGGCGTGGAG
>JAFULU010000115.1 GCA_017483125.1 Clostridia bacterium | reverse complement strand
CGTGACCGACCCCGACGAGCCCGTGACCGACCCCGATGAGCCCGTGACCGATCCCGATGAGCCCGAGACCGACCCCGACGAGCCCGTGACCGATCCCGACGAGCCTGAGACCGATCCCGACGAGCCTGAGACCGACCCCGATGAGCCTGAGACCGATCCCGACGAGCCCGTGACCGATCCCGACGAGCCCGTGACCGATCCCGATGAGCCGCATACCCATATTGTCGTAATAGATCCCGCTGTAGAACCCACCTGTACAAAACCAGGTCTGACTGAGGGAAGGCACTGTAGCGAATGCAACGAGATAATTGTCCAACAAACGGAAGTTCCTGCGTTGGGACATGATGGCACCCTGCTACAGCAGGTTTCCTCGACGTGCGATAATGATGGCTATGACCTGTACTATTGTGCACGTTGCGAGCAAGAGTATGTGATCAACTATGTCTACTCAAGTGGCCACTCTTTCGGTGCAATTCAGGTCATACAGGAGCTCACTTGTATTTCTGACGGCATCTACCGCCGCTATTGCTCAAACTCCGAATGTGGTCAGTACGAGGAGATCGTAGATCATCATCCCGGTCACCGTTACATAGCCGATTCCAAGGATGAAAACGGACGGATCACCTATGTCTGCATGGTCTGTGAACATACAAGAACAGCGGAAGCCGTGTTGGATGCCCATGATGAAGAGGCATACGCAACCAATTGCTCGCCTGATTTCACATTTGACCTCGTAACCGACAAGGACGAGGCGTATATTCGAGCTTACCTGACCATTACTGACCTGTTTTTTAAGAACAGCGAATCCGGATACGCGGCATACGCCAATGTGGGGTACACCCTGCAATCTTTGGGCGGTGGTATCTGGCGCGTGAGCGCGGCGAATCCCTATGAGGCGGGAAGCTCCTACGAGGTGCTGATCAGCGGAGAGCTTTCCTTTGCTAAGTACAACGGAACCAAGCTGACCATTACGATTACCAAACAAGACAGCCAAACTGTATCGTACAATGAAGATATCATCTTCATTCTTTTGCCGACCGCGGATTCTCCCTTGTACGGACATATTCAGCTCTGGTACAATGAGGAAGCTGACCGCCTGTATCTGCGTCTTCCCACACGTGGAAGATTCGCGGATGGCTATGTTGGCCGCATTGTATGCGTTGGTGACTATACCAGTGTGGAAGAAATTATGAGCGATCCTGGCAAGGAGTGCAATTTTGGCAAGATCGAATCCATCCGTGACGCGGAGGACGGTACATGCCTGCTGACTCTTTCCTGTCCCAGTGCCCAAGAACTTTACGGCAACTTGGATCTTTACTCGCAGGAGGAGCTGGAGCTGACCGAGGCTGATATTCCGGAGGGCTACGAGGAATACGTGGCACAGGAATTTGTCAACAGTGAGGATTTCGCTGTTTTCGCCGCGAAGATCAGTCGGGCTGCCGATGCGTTTGCCGCCGATAACGGTTTGATGGCAGTCGGCACTGCCAATGCCTCTTTCCTTGACAATCTGGAGCTGAAGCCCAGCGTATCCGTGAAGGATAATCGGATTTCCGTCAGTGTGAACGGCAGCATGAATATTGACTTGAAGACTAAGAACGGCAAAAAGTTTGGCTCTTTGACCGTTTCCTTTAGCTCTGTCACATACATTTCGTATACGGTTACTGCGGAGTATGCTTTGAAGTATTTCTGGCGTATCCCCACGGGTCTTGAGAGCTTCAAGATGGATATGTCCCAAACCACCGGATATGACTTCAATTTTAATGTGACTCTGAAGAGCAGCTATTCCTTGGGCGAGCTGACCCCCGACACCATGAAGAAGTTCTGCTTCTCTCCCACGGGAATTATTCACCTGACCAGCTGTAAACAGTGCGAGCAATACGGAAATAATGTCACTACGTACTCCGCTGAGGAGATCAACGCCATGTACCGCCTGGAGAATGGTGCTTGCATGGTGAAGGAGTGTAATCTGTGTAGGCCTCTTTCGGGCTATATGCAGAAGCGTGCGTATATTATTGATAAGTCAAGCAATACGGTCCACTCCTTTACCGGCAGATGTGAGGGACGTATGAGCTCCAACACCGAAATGACCTGTACCCTTCCTCAGCAGAAGGATGGCTATACCTACTGCGAGAAGTGCGGCCCCGAGCGTGTACTGGAGAACAGCTTTAAGAACTACTACTTTGAGGATCTTGATCTGAACGATTGGGATGAAACGGTAGGGAAGGTCAAGGACGCGATAAAGGGTGACGGCCCCTCCGAGCCTAAGGATGTAGGACGCACGTTGGTGAAGAAGCCCTTCATCTTCTTCTACATCATCGAACTGGATCTGGAGATAGATCTTGTCATTACCTTCAATCTGGAAGGCTCGATCGACTATAACTACTCCATCTCGCAGATCAGCCATTTTGGTGTCCAAAAGACCTCGGATTCCAAGATGAGCACCTATTACACGAAAGAGGGTATCACATCCACCAGTAGTCTGGAGCTTCTGGGCGAGGTTGAGGCAAGGATCGGTCTTGAGATCGGTGTTTCGATAACCTTCACGGGTCTGCACAACTTCCTCCATATTGGGTTGTCCGTGGAGGGCGGTATTTATGTGCAGTTGACGGGTATCTACCACATGGAGACGACCATCAGCAGCACGGACGGAGTAACAGAGGCAGAGTATGGCGCGGTCTACCTGGAGGTTGGTCTGTACTACAGTCTGAATCTGAACTACAAGTTCTTTGTCTTCAGCGGTAAGAATTCTCTGGTAGGCGGAAAACTACCGCTCCTTGCCTTGGGCTATAGCAAGATGTACTACGGCTACGGTACCAACAAGGAAGAGACGGTCGTGTATAACGATCGGATCGCCCTGTCGGATTACGGTACGCTGAACGTCATCTACTTTAACGTCAAGGAGATGAAATCCTACAGCGACAAGTTGTACATCGAAGGTGTGCCGGATAAGTACGAGATTCAGATGTCGGTCTGTGACAAGGATGGCAATCCCTCTCCCTATGCCTATATCCAGAATGGCTACATCTATGTCCGTGACGGTGCTCCCTGTGAAGTTGATCTCTATCTCAAGTACCATGTGGTTGGAAAAGACAACGGCTTTGATTCTCCTGCAGATCTGTGGAAGAAGAATTTCAATCCCGATAACTGCGGTTATTCGTTGGAAGACTATATCCTGCGCATCCACGTCGTGAATCACAAGTACGGAAGCAGTGTGGTTACTCAACCTCCCAAGTGTAATGAGACCGGATTGGAGGTTCGCTTTGCCAGCTGCGGTTGCGTGGACGAGAACGGTGAACTTCTGCAGATCCCCACCGTGATTCCCGCTACGGGTATCCATACCTATACCGCTTGGGAGGTCGTAGAAAAGAATACCTGTTTGGAAGACGGTCTTGACAAGCGAATTGCGACCTGTAACTGTAAGGGCGAGGACGGCCTGCCTAAGGTTGAGACAAAGGTTACCCCGAAGCTCGGTCACTTACGTGTTGTTGATCCTGCCATTTCTGAAACCTGTACCACGGACGGTTGGACCGAGGGTGCTCACTGCGGACGTGAGGGATGCGACCACGTATTCGTAGAGCAGGAGCTGATTCCTCATCCCGGGCATCAGTACGCCGATCCCTACCTGTGCCATGACAGACCCTGTACCAACAAGTATTTGAATTGCACCTATGTCAGCACCGCGTCCGTTCCCCATCCCTCGACGGACGAGTTGACCTTCACCATACCCAATCATCCGGAACTGTCCTTTACCGCCAAGTGCTGTAAGGATTGCGGCGCGATTCTGGATAAGAGCAACGCCTCTTTCGGCCATAACTGGGATTATGAGAATATGGAGATCAAGCTTTCCACCTGTACGGTGACGGGCTCTATCAAGCTGGTCTGCGGCGACGAAGGCTGTGGATATGAGGCTACTACCGTGTTGCCCTTGAAGGATCACCGTTTCGTGAAGGAAGTGAAGTCTGACAAGACTTTGAAGAAGGCCGCTACCTGTACCGAGTCCTCGGTATACTATCTGTCCTGTAGTGTTTGCGGAGCAATCTCCACGGAAGAGGATGGCGCATTCTTCTATCCCGATCCTCCTCTCGGTCACGTCTGGATGCAAACCTGGTCTGTCGATGAAGAGGCAGGCACCCACTACTTTGCCTGTGAGCACGGATGCGGTACCCGCGACCAGGAGACTTCCCATACTTATGACAAGGAGATTGTGGATGGCAAGTACCTGAAGGATGAGGCTACCTGTGTCACCTACGCCGTCTACTATAAATCCTGCGAGTGCGGTCATTATTTGTCCACCAACGAGACCTTTGAGGACGTGGAGGGTGGATACCTTGATCATGTATGGTCCGCCGAGTGGAGTGTGGACGAAGAGAAGGGAACCCACTACCTTGCCTGTGAGCACGGATGCGGTGCCCGCGACCGGGAGACTTCCCATACTTATGACGAGGAGATCGTGGATGGCAAGTACCTGAAGGATGAGGCTACCTGTGTCACCTACGCCGTCTACTATAAATCCTGCGAGTGCGGTCATTATTTGTCCACCAACGAGACCTTTGAGGACAAGGATGGCGGATATCTGGAACATGATTGGGCCACCGGGTGGACCGTAGACGAAGAAAAGGGAACCCACTACCATGCCTGCACCAACGGTTGCGGCAACAAAAACCAGGAAGCTCCCCATACCTATAATAAGCAGACGGTGGATGCCAAGTATCTGAAATCCAAGGCTACCTGCCTTGCCTATGCGGTATACTATAAATCCTGTGAATGTGGCCATCATCTGACGACCAACGAAACCTTTGAGGATAAGAAGGCCGGCTATGCTAAGCATGATTGGCAGACCGAATGGTCGGTTGATGAGGAGAAGGGGACTCACTATTACGCCTGCAACTATGGTTGTTCTTCTCGTGATAAGGAGCAATACCATAGCTGTGACCTTCCCGTATGCGGTCAGATACGTGTCTGTGACGAATGCGGAGTCGAGTACGGTGATGCTGTTCAGCATGATTACGCCTACGCGCAGGATCCCTCCGACCCGGACAGCCATATCAAGTATTGTAGCCGTGAGCTCTGCGATTATGAGGTGAGCGAAGCGCACAGCGGAGGCAATGAGCCTACCTGTACCACGGGGAGTATCTGCCGGTACTGCCAGAAGCAGTATGAGTCCGCACTCGGCCACGTCCCGAAGGATGAGATCACCGAGTGGCAGTGTAATGACACCGAGCATTACAAGCAGTGTACTCGCGGAGACTGCACCTACGTTTACGAGGAGACCCGCGGTAACCATACTCACGAGGACTTTGTTTGCGGTGAAGCATCCCCCTGCGATGTGTGTGGACGTGAGTTTACGAAGTACCAGGATCATAGCTTCTCCAAGTGGACGATTGACACGACTGATCCCACGAACTATCATACTCATACCTGTGCAAACTGTGAGACGGTTGAGAAGGTTGCCCATAAGACTCCTGATGAGATTACAGAGTGGAGCGCGGATGCCACTGAACACTACAAGAAGTGTCCTGATTGTTCCTACGAGTATACAGAAACCCGTAGTTCTCATCACTATGAGACTCCCGTCTGCGGCGATTACCAGACTTGCGCGACTTGCGGTGTGAAGTATAGGGATCACGTGGATCATGACATCGTGTATACTCTGTCCGAAACCTCGCCTAATACGAAGCATTTGATCAAGTGCAACCGTTGTGACTATGAGTCTGAGGG
>JAFULU010000114.1 GCA_017483125.1 Clostridia bacterium | reverse complement strand
TTCTGCCATCTGTAGGATGGAGCGACACCCGACCGAAGGGAGGATTTCACACGCGAAGCGTATTTCAGGCTCGCTTGCGAGCGATTCACACGCGAAGCGTATTTCACTATTGCAGTTTATCGGAACGATAAACTGCAATTTACGGCCTCATTCCCGTCCTTCCGCCGCAACCTCCTCCACCCTCACGCGGGCAGAGCCGTCGGCAAACCGCAGGCTGACCCGATCCCCCACCCGCAGCTCGGCGGCGGCGGGGATGACGGTCCCCTCCTCGGTCTGCACCAGGGCGTAGCCGCGGCTCAGCACGGCCAGGGGGTTCAGCGCCCCCAAGGAGGCGGTGACCCGCTCCATGGAACGGCGTTTGTTGCCCAAATGGCGGGATACCGACAGGTTCAGCCGCTTCTCCAGGGCCGTGACCGATTCGCGGCGCAGGCGGTAGACTCCCTCGGGGGAGGTCAGCACCTTGGTCGCGGACAGGCGGTCCAGCTGGGTGCGGTAGCGCTTCAGCCGCGCGGTCTGGGCGGCGTTCAGGCGGGTGGTCAGGGACTGGACCTGGCGGGTGAGATCTCCCTTGTCGGGCAAGGATAATTCGGCGGCGGCCGAGGGGGTGGCGGCGCGGAGATCGGCCACGAAATCGCAGATGGTGAAGTCCACCTCATGACCTACTGCCGACACCACGGGGATCTCGGAGGCGGCCACAGCGCGGGCCAGCCGCTCGTCGTTGAAGCCCCACAGATCCTCGGCGGAGCCTCCTCCGCGGCCGATGATGATGAGGTCAACCCCCTGCTCGGGGTCGTCCCTCACGGCGTTGAAGTACTGGATGCCCCCGCGCAGGTAGGCGGGTGCCTCGGCGCCCTGCACCAGGGAGGGAAATATGAGAATTTCGGTTGACGGGCAACGCTTTTTCGCCACCCGAATGATGTCGTGGACCGCCGCTCCCGAGGGGGAGGTGACCACGCCGACGCGCCTCGGGTGAGCAGGCAGAGGCTTCTTGCGGGCGGGGTCGAAGAGTCCTTCCGCGCCCAATCTGGCCTTCAGCTGTTCAAATGCCACCGCCAAGGCCCCCGCTCCGTCGGGGATCATGCGATCCGCGATGAACTGGTACTGCCCTCTGGGGGGATAGGCCGACACGCGGCCGTGAGCCACCACCTTCATGCCGTTCTCGGGCTCAAACTCCATCCGCATCATAGAGCCGCGGAACATGACCGCGCTGATGACGCTGTCGGAGTCCTTGAGGGAGAAGTAGAGATGCCCCGACGAGTAGAGCTTCGCCCCCGAGATCTCGCCCTGGACCCACACGTCCTTCAGGTTGGGGTTGCCCTCCAGGAGCATTTTGATATACTCGTTGAGCTGGCTGACGCTGAAGGCGTCAACGCTGAAGGCGTCGGGGCGGTTCATTGACTCCATGGGGGCCATAGGCGGTACTCCTTTCGGGTAAAATGGGGGTAACGGGGGAGGCGGTCGGGCGGCTCTCAAATTGGGGCAACAGCCCTATGGCAAATTGCACAAGAGATGCGCCGTGGGTTGGAATATCACCAAACGGTTGTGTTCAAAAACCGCCAAAACGCCACAAAAACGGGGGCTTTCGCGGGGTTTGGAATCACCGAAAAACAGGCGCGTGCTACCGTTGTGCAATATGACGAAGCGGTTTCAGCAGTTTGAGCAAGCCCACGCACTACGGAATTTATCGGGACGCCAGAGCGGTGAGGATAGCCGTCCCCGCGGCGTTATCGGCGGAGTAGGCAGGCTCGGAGAAGTAGGTCCTCCAGCCCGCTCCCTTGGTGAGGATGGGGCGGATGAACTTATTGCTCATGACGCCTCCCGCGTAGACCGCGGGGAGGGGCTTCTCGCCTGTTTCTGCCCGCTTGGCCTGGAGCTGGTCGGTCATTTTCCGCAGGGACTTACCGACGGTGGTCAAGGTATAGGCGGCTACGAGGGCGGGGTCTGCCGTCTGCTTCCAGAGGGCGGCGGCCTGGTTCTCCAGACCCGACAGGTGGCAGATGCCCTCCTTCACCGAGGTCTTGATCTGGGGGAGGGGCTTGGTGTTCTGCACCGCCAGCTCCTCCAGGGCCTTACCGCAGGGGAAATCCAGACCCATCATGACACCCACACGGTCAATGACCTGACCCGCGTGGAGGTCGGCTCCGTATCCTACGATCTCCACGTCAAATCCCCCCTCGCGGGGATGGGCCACCACGGCTTCGGTGGTACCCCCCGACACGTGGAAGGCAAGGAAATTGTCGGTGAGGAGCTTCCCCTCGGACAAAGCGCCCGAGGAGTAGAGGGCGGCCATGATGTGACCGCTCTGGTGGGAGAATCTGTGTACCTCGGTGCCGCTCCCCGCCGCGAGGGATTCGGCGGCGATGATGCCCGTGAGGAAGCAGGGCATATAGGAGTCGGCGGCGTCACGGGGGGTAGCCGACACGCCCACGGCGGCGATTCGGTAGTTCCCTTCCTCCAGAATGCTCCGCAGGTCGCGGATGACGGTGGGGAGGTTCTTGACGTGGGCAAAGACCGCATCGCTCTGGCGCAGGCCGCGGGCTCCCTCGGCCACGGGCAAAGGAGCCTTGCAGTTGGCGATAACCGTGATCTGACCGTCCTCGGAGGTGGTACAGGCCGCCGCCGAGGTGGTGTAGTTGCTGGTGTCAAAGCCCACCCAGCAGAGGCGGGTGTTTTGCTTGTCGGACATGACTTATTCGGCGTCGGCGGGCTCGGTGGAGTCGGCCTCCTCGGAGGGCTCCTCCACGGTGACCTCGATCTCCGGTGCGGGCTCCGTGTCGGTGTCCTCGGCGATCTCGGCCTCGGCGGGAACGGTCTCGGCGGGAGCGGTCTCCAAAACGGGCAGGACGCCGCCGTTGTCCTCCAGCTCCTTCTTGATGGCGTTCAGCACGCCGTTGATGAAGGCGCGGGCCTTGGGGTCGTCGTACTTCTTGGCCAGCTCCACGGCCTCGTTGATGGCGATGGGGGCGGGGATCTTCTCGGCGAAGACCACCTCGTAGGTGCCCAGGCGCAGAACGGCGCGGGAGACGCGGGAGAGGCGGTCGGTTCTCCAGCCTCTGGCGTGGCGGCTGAGGAGGGCGTCGATCTCGGTCAGGTGCTCCATGATGCCGAAATACTCCTTGCGGATGTAGCGGTCCTTGGCATCCACATCGCGGGCCTCGGCGGCACGGGTGAAGATGGCCTCGGGGGTATCGTCCTCGTGGTACTCGGTCTCAAAAAGGAGGGCCAGGACGGCCTCACGGGCAGCCCGTCTCTGCTCGCGGGCGGCCTCTGCGCTCTTTCTGGAGCGGGCGGCGGCGTGGTAGTTCTTCTGATTCTCTGCCATGGTATGTGTCCTTTCATGGGGGATATGTGAATTTCAATGATCGTAGGGGTGCGCATAGTATATCAGTATTATTATACTGCATTTCGGGGGAAAAGTCAACATATAAAATGAATAAATACAGGGGGAATGTATATTTATTTTTGGAAAGCTACGAGGAATTGCAGTTTATCGGTCTGACGCCCGATAAACTGCAAGTGAAGCACTCCCGTTGGTCGTGTGAAGCGCGCTATAGCGCGTGAAGTGCTCCCGTTGGTCGCGTGAAGTTCGCCCTACGGGCGAGTTAAGGTGGAAATCCTACGGATTTCTCCATT
>JAFULU010000113.1 GCA_017483125.1 Clostridia bacterium | reverse complement strand
GTTTGTCGGGGAGTTGGCTCCCCGTAGCGACTCGCGTGTTTCTATGTACGCGTTATCCTTCACCCGCCTTCGGGCGGGAGCTCCCTCCCGGAGGGAGCCTTAGGAGCGCGGGCAAGAATCACTTGTCGGGCAACGGATTTCCGCGGGGCTAGACGAAAGGCTCCCTCCGAGAGGGGGCTCCCGCGAAGCGGGTGGGGGAGAACGCGGACATTTGGGCGGGCATTCTCTTCCGGCTATGCAAACCCACCGACAAACCCCAATTTGAAGCTTTTGAAGCTGCTTGGACAAAAAAGGTATGAGGATCTACTCCCTTGCGGGAATTGGCGGATTTGTTTGGGTCATTCCTCGATCTCCACCGTGACGGCACCAACCTCGGTCTTATCCAGCTTGATCATGACCACCCGTTGATAGGGCTGACAGGCATCCCCCGAAGAAGTTGCGGGGCGCTTCTGCCGCAGGGTAACGGTCAGGGTATCGTTGATCTCCACGATCTCGCGGATGCGGAGGTCACGGACATAGATAGCCGAATAGGTATAGACCACCAGCATCTCGTGTTCAAAGTCTACGGTTATACCTTCGGGAAGGGAAGTAAACAGGGTATTCAAGGTCTCCTCATCGGTGATGAGGAAGGTTTGGGAAGTCGGGGTCTCGGTGTCATCGGAGCCCCACCCGCGGACGGGGTACAGAGTGGTGAAATCAGCCGTTACATGCTTGTCTGCCCGATCCGCAATGGCGGTATTGGCGGGAGGCTCGCAGGAGACGAGGAGGAGGGAGAGCAAAAGCGGGAGGACAGCGCACAGAGTCAAGAGGAAACAGCGCTTTTTCATGGTGGACCCTTCCTTGTTACTTATTTTCACCGCGCATGGCATTCTCGCGGGCGGCTCTGGCGGCGGCCATGGCGGCCTCACGGGCGGCGCGCTTCTTCCGACCCCGCTTCACCGAGCCGTAGATGATGAAGAAGATGCCCGCATGGATGCCTACCACCACAAGGAGGGTGGGGAAGGCCTCGATGAGCCACACGAAGAAGTTCTGCCAGCCGCGGCCGAAGTCGGTCCAGCTCTCCACGAAGGCGTCCTTCACCCGCTGACCGAAGGTGGGATCGGGATCCACCACCTCGGTGTAGACGATGACCTCACGGAGGGTGAGGTGGACGGTGGACATGGCCACCTGACCGTCGTAGAGGTTGAGCTTGGTCTGGAGGGCTTCGATCTCCTCAATGACGTCGTAGAGCCGCTCCTGGACCTTGAGCATGGAGGTGATGTCGCTGTAGTCGGTGAAGCCCTCCAGCATGGCGGTGAGGCTGGCCTTCTCGGCCTGCAGGGTCTCCAGACGGGAGACGGTGTCGTAGTAGGTGGCGGTGATCTCGTCCGAGGTGGCGTTCTGGGAGAGGATGCGGATGCCCTCGTCCTTGCGGAGATCCTCCAGGAAGGCGTCCAGCTTTTCGGCGGGGACACGGAGGGTGTAGGTGGCGCGGCGCTCCGAGTGCTTGACGTCCTCAAAGCCCGTGCCCGTGGTGTTGGAGGCCTCCACGTAGCCGCCGTAGGCGTTCAGGGCGGTCATGACGGTGGTGATGGCGTCGTCGTAGGCCTTGGTCTCGCAGGACATGGTGACGGTGCGGATGATCTTGCGGTCGTAGTCGCCGTTCAAGCCGCCTGAGAGGGTGCCGTCAGCGTTGCCGCCCTCCATACCGCCGGCGGTGTTCTGGTCGGGGGAGAGGCTGGGGGCCATGTCGCCCATGGGGGCTTCGGCCGAGCAGGAGGCAAGGGTTACGAGGGCCACCAGCAGGGCGGCGGCGAGGGTGAGGATACGGAGGGTAAGGTTCTTTTTCATGGTAGTAAGCTCCTTTCGGATGGGTTTTTGTGCCGCTTGGGGCGGTCTTCACCTACTATCACGCAAAAAAACGGCGTTCATTACGGGAAATTGGAAATTTTTTTGAGAATTTTTCAAATTTGGGGTGGTCGGGGAGGCGGCCGCGTTCATTAGCCTTCCCTTGTAAGGGAAGGTGTCACGCCCTTAGGGCGTGACGGATGAGTAGCCACACGAAAAGTTTTTGATCTGCGCCGGGAAAAGCACTATCAGGAAAGGTTTTTATATGGAGGAAAGCAGATCATTTCCCTTCGGGAAATGTCCATTTATCGGCTACTCATCCACCGCTTCGCGGTCCCCCTTCCCTCACAAGGGAAGGCTCACGAGGAAAC
>JAFULU010000112.1 GCA_017483125.1 Clostridia bacterium | reverse complement strand
GCGTGGGCCAGGGAGGTCTTACCCGTACCCGACATACCCTGCAAAATGAGGATCTTGGACACGGCCATGCCCGCGATGAAGCGGCGGATATCGTTGATGTCGTAGTAGAGCTTCAGCTTATAGGCGGCGTAGTTGCGGAAGTCCTCGCAGAGGCGGTCCAGAGTGACCGTCGTATCGTAGCGGGGGTGGCCGTAGCGGTGGCGGTTCTCCTCAATGCGGGAGAGCATACAGAAGCGGGCGGTGCTTCCCTCCTCGGGGGCGGGGGCCTCGGTGGGAGTCGGCTCGGCGGGGGTGGGTTGGTTGGGTTGCTTACGCCCGAAGACCACGGCGATGAGGAGGGCCACCAGCAACACGGGGATGAGAAGGAGCAGGATCACCACCACGCCCCCCGCGAGGGAGGACAACAGGATCTTGGTCACGAGGCCGTAGATCACCAGCGCGGCGAGGATCAGCTCCAGCACCACCGTGAGGATAATGAGCCGCTTTCGGGTCTTTTTGGTCAGTTTCAGTTTCATGTTCGGTATTCTGCGGGCTTACTTTTTGCCGCTCTCCCCCTTGATGTATTTGGGATTGAGCAGATCCTTGCGGATCTTGCGCTTGGTCTGCTTCCAGACCTTCCCGTACAGGGCCACGAAGGCCTCCAGCTCTCTCTCCAGCTCGTCGAAGCTGTCCTTGTCGGTCATGGCCTCCAGCTCGGCGGGGGTCACGTCCTTGGCGCGGGCTCTCTGCCCCAGCACCTGAGCGTGGAGCAGGCGCTTCTCGGCCTCCAGCTCGGTGTAGGCGGCGCGGGTACGGTTCAGCTCGTTTTGCTTGCGGTTCAGCTCCTCCCGCAGGGCGGCCAGCTCCTCGCTATGGCGGGCGCGGAGGGCCTCGGTCTCGGCGGCAAGGGCGGATTTCTCGGCGGAGTGGGCCTCGTTCAGGGCGGCGGCGGCGCGGAGGTGGCGTTCCTCGGTGGCGGCCTCGGCCTCCAGACGGGCGGCTTCGGCGCGGGCCAGCTCGCTGTCAAAGTCCTCGATGCGGTCGGACAGGGTACGGACGGTATCGGTCAGGCTCAATTCGGTGCGGCGGCGGGCATCCAGCTCGGCGTAGAGGGGATCCATGCGATCCAGCTCGCGGCGCAGAGAACGGGTGAGCCGCTCCAGCTCCAGCGCGTAGGCCTCGGGGGCCTCTCCCTCCCGCTCCAGTCGGCGGCGGAGGATCTCCAGGGCCTCGGCGCGGGCCTTCAGCTCGGCGAGGTGGGATTCGTTTTCGTCCCGCTCCAGATTGGCCCTCAAGGTGGGGGTGAGATCCAGGCCGTAGCGGTAGGTGAGATCCGAGAGCAGCAGCTGGACCTCGGCCAGATCCTCCCGCAGAGCGTCCCCGAAGGGGCTTACGGTATGGGTCTCTTCGGTGACGGTGTAGCCCGCCCCCTCGTAGGCGATGATGTAGTCGTAGAGGGCGACGGCTCCCTTGAAGTTATTGTCCATTTTCAGGACGTTGGTTTTGGTGATGGGGGGCTTGAGCATGGCGGCCTTCCCCGCGCTCTCCATGAGGGGGGTGGCCAGAAAGGCGACCACGGTTTTGAGGATGAGATCCATGCGGTCGATGGACTCCTTGGCGGAGTTATGCTCCCGCAGGTAGGGGTCGTCCTGCCGCTGATCCTCCAGCTCCAGCTTCACCGTGACGGTTCGGCCCAGGGTGCTTCCCTCGTGGGTGAGGGTGAGGGCACCGTGATAGCGTCCCGTCAGCTCCAGAATCTTGCGGTAGCGGAGGGTGACGAAATCCCGCAGGTAGCAGAGGAGCATATAGAGGAAGCGGTTCTCGTAGACGGCGTAGTCGCTGAGGCGTTCCACCGTGTAGAGCTTATCGGGGATGATGTCCTCCCCCTGAGGGGCACGGGTGATGAGCTCGGCGTGGCGGGCCAGGTGCTCCACCGAATCCTTGGAGACCTGCTTGACCTTCTCGATGGGGATGACCTCACCGTTGGAGTAGATGAACTGGCGGTCCTCCTTGATGGCCTTCTCAATGTGGACCAGGCCCTTCTCAATGGCCTCGATCCACGCTTCGTCCACGGTACAGACCGTTCGGGTGACGGTCAGCGCGCCCTCCCCCGCGGCCTCGGCGAAGGCGTGGCTATCCCGCCGACAATCCCGTTGCTCGGCGACGGTTTTTTTGTAGGCCAATAAGGCGCGGTAGTAGGCATCGGATGGGTTCATGGCGGACATAGGGGCCTCCTTTCTGAAGAATGGTGGGGGTTTACGCGTTACGGCGCAGTCTCTGGATGGCCTCCTTACAGGCGGTCATGCGGTCGGTGCCGAAGAGCTCGTCGAGGTAGTTCAAAAGCCCCTCGGCGGCTCCGCGGAGGTAAATGGGGTTCTGGGTCTCCAGCTTGCGGATGACCTTTTTGGCCAGGATATCGTCCAGGGCCACCAGCTCGTCGCCTCCGCAGGCGATGAAAACAGGAATATACGTGTTGATCTGCTTCATGATGCGGTTACCGAAGGTGATGTGGAAGTGGTCGATGAGGTAGGTATCCAGCATCCGGAGTCTCTGGCGGTTGCGGCTACTGACGGCGTACTCGGCGGTGGCGGCCTCGGCAAGTCTGGCGAAATGATCCGCCGAGATGGGGCAGGGAGATGTCTTGGGGGCCACGAAGCGTTCGCTCTTGCGGTCCAGATCCAGCACCATGGCGCGGTCGTAGACCTTATCCGAGATGGCGAAGGTGGAGTCGTCGTTGTTGGCGGTGCCGATGAACCACATATTCACGGGGAGCTTGATGCGGCCGTCCTTCAGTCCCGCGGGGTCGGTGTCCCACGTGTCCGAGACGACGGTGAGGT
>JAFULU010000111.1 GCA_017483125.1 Clostridia bacterium | reverse complement strand
GGGTGTATATGTAAAACCCTTGATACGCCAAGAAAAATCATACCCGATACCGAACCGTAATTTGCTCTCCTCATCCACCGCTTCGCGGTCCCCCTTCCCCGCTGGGGAAGGCAAAGGAACGGACCGACAAACCCAAATTTGTTTTTCCTCTTGACAAAATCCCGTTCGTGTGGTATACTATAAACACGAACAACATTTCGCGTATATATTGTACCTCACCTACCCCCGAAAGTCAACCGCATCCCACGAAAAAGTGTTCGTGTTTGTTAAAGAAATTTTACCCAAAAGGAGAATAGACCATGGCCTTTAAGGAAAGACTCAAGGAAAAGCGCAAGGAGGCAGGCCTCAGCCAGGCCGAGCTGGCCGCCCGCGTGGGGGTCACCTCCCGCACCATCCAGAACTACGAGCTGGGTACCCGCAAGCCCCAGAACGTGGAGGTGGTGCAGAAGCTGGCCGACGTGCTGAATACCACCACCGATTACCTCCTGGGCAACGCCGACCGCCAGATCCTCGCCGCCTACGTCCGCGGAGGCTCCAAGGCCGCCCGTGACGTGGAGGAGCTGGTCTCGGAGATCAGCGGACTGTTCGCGGGAGGAGAGCTGGACGAGGAGGAGAAGGACGCGGTCATGGCCGCCCTCACCCGCGCCTACTGGGACGCCAAGGAGGACAACAAAAAGTACGCCCCCAAGAGCCGTCACGGCTCCTGATACGGAGGGATCCTATGTCATCTGCATCCTGCGCGCGGGTCGGTGCCGAGCTGGTGCGCCGCTTCGGTACCCGCGATCCCTTCGCCATCGCCGAGGGGCTGGGCATCCATATCTATCGGGCGGAGTTTCACCGCCTCAAGGGGATGTACCGCGTCATCAAGCGGCGGCGTTGCATCTTTATCAATAGCGGACTGGACGGGGAGACCGCCCGCATCGTCTGCGCCCACGAGATCGGCCACGACCGCCTCCACCGAGATCTGGCCAAGGGGGACGGCCTGCAGGAGTTTACCCTCTACGACCTCTCCACCCGCCCCGAGTACGAGGCCAATCTGGTGGCCGCCTCCATCCTGATCCCCGACGACGAGATCCTGCCCTATATCTACGAATACGGCTACAGTGCCGAGCAGATCGCCCGCGCCCTGTCCACCGACGTCAATCTGGTGGCTCTGAAGGTGACCGCCTTGAGGGAGGAGGGTCACCCCCTGGAGCCGCCCCCCCACGATTCCCGATTCTTGCAGTAAGGAGACCCACCATGTGCGGACGCTACGTTTGTGAAGAAGACCAAAGCATCGACCTCGCCGCCCTCTACCGCGCCGTGCGGATCAGCCATCCCGACGTGACTCTGAAGTCGGGTGAGATCTTTCCCACCGAAACCGTCCCCTTGCTGATGGGAAGGGAACTGACCCCGACCCCCGCCCGCTGGGGCTTTTCGGGCTACGGCGGTAAGGGGGTCATCATCAACGCCAGAGCCGAGACCGCGGCGGTAAAGCCCACCTTCGCCGAGGCCGTGACCCGCGGCCGCTGTCTGGTCCCCGCCACGGGGTACTTTGAGTGGAATACCGCCAAGGTAAAGCACCGCTACTCCCCCGCCGACGGAGGGATCCTCTACATGGCGGGACTCTGCCGCCCCTCCCCCGAGGGACTGCGCTTCGTCATTGTCACCACCCTCTCCGACCCCGTGGCTGTAGCGGCCGCCGTCCACCCCCGTATGCCCCTCCTGATCCCGCCGACCAAGGCGGAGGCGTGGCTGGGGGACACCGCCTTCGCGCGGCACCTCCTGCAAAGCCCCGACCCCGCCTCCGTCCCCTTGACCGCGATACGGGCGGTCTGACCCACCCATCCGAGGGAAAACCTGCCGAAAACAGCAAAAAAATTCTCAAAAACCCCGTAAATCATTTGACTTGCGGGGCTTTTTGTGGTATAATAAACTGATAAACTGTGGAAAGGGGATGAAAACGTGATCATTCTGGGCATCGACCCAGGCCTTGCCATCGTGGGATGGGGGGTACTGGACTACGACAAGAACCGCTTTCGCCCCTTGGCCTACGGAAGCATCAACACCCCCGCGGGCATGGAGACCGCCCGCCGTCTCGCCCTCATCCACCGCGACCTGACCGCCATCATCGACCGCTACAAGCCCACCGAGATGGCAGTGGAGGAGCTGTTCTTCACCAAGAACATCACCACGGGTATCCGCGTGGCCGAGGCCCGAGGGGTCATCCTCATGACGGGGCAGGAAAAGGGACTGACCCTGGCGGAGTACACCCCCATGCAGGTCAAGCAGGCGGTGGTGGGCTACGGAGCCGCCGACAAGCGGCAGGTCATCTCCATGGTCACCCGCATTCTGAGCCTCCCCGCGCCTCCCAAGCCCGACGATACTGCCGACGCCCTGGCCATCGCCATCTGCCACGCTCACTGCGCGGGCTCCGGGCGCCGGCTGCTGGAATACTGCCGATAAAAACAGAGAGGAGGGGCCGGCTTT
>JAFULU010000110.1 GCA_017483125.1 Clostridia bacterium | reverse complement strand
CCGCGGAAATCCGTTGCCCGACAAGTGATTCTTGCCCGCGCTCCTAAGGCTCCCTCCGGGAGGGAGCTCCCGCCCGCAGGCGGGTGAAGGAGAACGCGTACATAGAAACACGCGATTCGCTATGGGGAGCCAACTCCCCGATAAACCCCAATTTCTTCAACAAAAAAGCCCCGGATCTCTCCGAGGCTTTCCGTTTATGGCGGTATTTATTCCATTCTGCCCATAATACCGTCGATGACATCGGCGACGGTCTGATAATCCACCTTGGGGAGCAGGAAGGTCTGCTCCCCTTCCGCGTCAATATGGTGGGAGGTGATGCCCGTGTCGTTCACCGAGACTCTGCCCCAGGGACGGTACTGCCAGTAGGCACCGGGGCGGACCGCCTCCAGGACGGCGGTGTGATCCCAGCTGCTCCGTCCCACGCCGCCGTTGTGGATGCCGTAGGAGACGGCCACGGGGTCGTGGGGGGCGTTCTCCCCCTTCCAGCCCTTCATGGTGACGATGTAGGTACCGATCTCGGTGGAGGAGTAGACCAGCTCACCGGGCCAGAGCCTGGCTACGGTCTGGGCCGCGGGGATGTGGTCGAAGATGTTCCACTCGGTGGTGACGGGGCCGATATTGTTGATATTGTCGGAGTAGATGACCATGGGCCAGCCCTCGTAGAAGCGGCCCCCCATGACGACGGTGCGGGCTACCTTTTTGGTAATGAGGTCCACGCCGTTCAGGGGGGAGAACTCGTCGGGTTGACTGGTAACCAGGCGGGCGAGGTTGGCTTGGTCGCCTACCGTGACGATGGTGACGCTGGCGTCCTCGGCCTCGGAGAGGAGTCTGCGCATAAGAGCAAGGGAGTCCTCGGGGCCGTCGGGGGTGCCGACAGAGGCGGCGGGGTAGCGGTTCTCGAAGGTCTCGCAGAGGACCTTGGCGTAGGTGTCGGGATGATTGCGGGGCTGATCGTAGTTCAGTCCCACGGGGACGGGGCGGCCGTAGTAGGTATTGATGGCATCCAGGCAGCCTGCCACATAGGGGTGGTTGTAGCAATGGACCGTGGCCAACAGCTCGGCTTCGCCCTGATCACAGAGGCGGTGGAGGAGGCCAAGGGCACCCGCGTCGTCGCAGTCCCAGCCGATGTCGGTGTCGAATATGATCTTGGGGGTGGGCATGGTGGGGTCTCCTTTCGGGAATGGGGGATGAGTCTATTATAGCACAGGCGGAGTGGGTTGTCAAGGTGGGCAAGGGAAAAGCACCCCCGTTTGGGAGGTGCTTTTTTGTCTGTATCGTTCGGCTCGGTCTTTACTTTCCCACGGCACCGCCGACCCGGGCTGTCATACCAATGACCGTTTCCCCGTTATCCGAAAAAACGGGCCAAGCGCGCGGTGATCGCAGGCTTGACCCGTTGAGTTTTATGCGTTGTAGAATTTCACGTACCAGATACCCGTCAGAAGGATACCGATGATGAGGAAGATGAGTCCCGTCACAAGAATACTGCTGTTGTTACGCTTCTTGGCCTCGCCCAGCTTGCGCGCGCGGTAATCAACGTAGAGCTCGTGGCGGGCTCTGCCCATGGGGATGAACGCCAGCACAACGTTTCGCAGAACGAAGCCGATACCAATGAGGGCGCCCTCGCCACTGACGAACAGCATGCCCGCGATGAGGGTCATCAGGATCCCCGCGACGAAGAAGGCATCCGCCAGGATCTGGAGATTGACCGCCGCGCTGTCGGTGAAAAAGCCCTTGGACCAGATCACCAGAAACGCGATCACCGCCTCAACGCCAACACAAACGGCATATTTGATGAGTTTAACTTTGGTTTCCTGTTTCACGGTAAATTTCCATCCGTCCTGTTACTGGATCATCTCTCTGTACTTGGCCTCCTCCGCGTCGTTGCACCGCACGAAGTGTCCGGGCGTGATCTCACGGAAGGAGGGAGCGTCCACCGAATAGTCGTGCTCCGCGATGGGGTTGTAGACGATACGGACGCGCTGCTTCTCGTATACGGGATCGGGCAGGGGGATAGCCGACAGCAGGGATCTGGTATAGGGATGCAGGGGGTTCTTGAAGAGCTCGTCGGAGTCGGCCAGCTCCACCATCTTACCGAAGTACATAACGCCGATACGGTCCGAGAAGTACTTCACCACAGACAGGTCGTGGGCGATGAACAGAATGGTCAGACCCAGACGCTCTCTGAGGTCGTTAAGCAGGTTGATGACCTGTGCCTGAATGGACACGTCCAGAGCCGAAATGGGCTCGTCGGCGATGATCATTTCGGGCTGCATGACGACGGCGCGCGCGATACCGATACGCTGACGCTGACCGCCCGAGAACTCGTGGGGGTAGCGATCCGCGTGCTCCCGCACCAGACCGACCGTCTCCAGGATCTCGTAGACCTTCTCGTTGATATAGTCCTTATCGGTAATGCCGTTGATGACCAGGCCCTCGGCGATGATGTCGCGGACGGTCATACGGGGGTCCAGAGAGGCGATGGGGTCCTGGAAGATCATCTGGATCTGGGTGATCAGCTTGCTCTTCTTGGCCACGCGGACACGGTTCTTGAACTCTCTCTTGAGGGCCTTGGTCTGCTCCTCGTCGCCTTGGGCGGCGGCAAACTTCTCGTTGTACTCGGCCACAAGAGACTTGACCAGGGACTCGGCATACTGCTTGTCCACGGCCTTGCTGTCCAGCTTGGCGCCACGGATCAGGGCCTTGTTCTCGGCCACGATGCGATCGTACTCTTCCTTGGTGATCTTCTTTTCCTCAAGGTCCTTCTTGGCCTGCTTGATGGCATCCTTATAGGAGCGGGTACCCGCGCCGATGCGCTGACCCTTGAAGTATACGTTACCCGAAGTGATGTTATACAGCTTGATGATGGAGCGGCCCGTAGTGGTCTTTCCGCAGCCCGACTCGCCAACCAGACCGAAGGTTTCACCCTTGTGGATCTCGAAGCTGACGTCGTCAACGGCCTTCAGGTCCTTGCGTCCCAGACGGAAATACTGGCAGAGGTGCTCCACTTTCAACAATACTTCACGATTATTCTCCATGGTTGCCTCCTCTTTCTTTCATACGCTTGATACGCTCGGTAATGATCTTGGGGATCTCCACCTTGGGCGCGTTGGGATGGAGCAGCCAGGTAGCGGCATAGTGAGTGGGCGAGACCTCGTACATGGGAGGCTGCATCTCAAAGTCGATCTCCATGGCGTACTTATTTCGCTCGGCAAAGGCGTCTCCCACGGGGGGATAGATCATATTGGGGGGCGTGCCGGGAATGGCGTCCAGCTTCTCGTTGGTGTCCAGATCGGGCATGGAGGAGAGCAGGGCCCAGGTGTAGGGGTGACGAGGATCGTAGAAGACCTCCTCAGCCGTACCGTACTCCACGATCTTACCCGCGTACATAACGGCGATTCTGTCCGCCATGTTGGCCACGACGCCCAGGTCGTGGGTGATGAAGATGATGGAGAGGTTATGCTCTCTCTTCAGCTTATTGATGAGCTCCAGGATCTGGGCCTGAATGGTCACATCCAGAGCGGTGGTGGGCTCGTCACAGATCAGGATATCGGGGTTGGCCGAGAGGGCGATGGCGATGACGATACGCTGACGCATACCGCCCGAGAACTCGAAGGGGTACTGTCTGTAGCGCATTCTCGCCTCGGGGATACCCACCTCCTCCATGAGCTTGATGGCCTTTTCCTTGGCGATCCGGGGGGTGAGGGTATAGACCACCTGGGAGGCCTTCTCCTTGAGGTAGTCAATGATCTCCACGCAGCGCTTATCCGCGTCAAAGCTGTCGGCGGCGGCCACGTCGGCCTCAAAGCGGGTCAGCACGCGGTTCAGAACCGAGACGATGGACTCGATCTGCACCTCGGGCTCAATGACCGACTTGGGAATGATCTTCCAGTCCACCTTCTTACCCTTGGCCAGCAGAGCCTCTCTCTTGGCGGTCTGGCGGGCGAAGCGCTCCTCCTCCTTGGGGTTATTCTTGATATAGAAGAAGTACTTGTCCACTTCTCTCTCAAGAGCGCCGCCGAAGGTGTAGGCCACGTTATCCTTGACCACGGCCAGGGGGTCGATGGCGGCGAGGACGTTCTTGTTCAGGATCTTGCAAAGGGACTCGGCGGACTGCTCGTTAAAGCCGCCTGCCTTGAAGTAAGCAATGGCCTTCCGCAGCTCCTTGATGGCGTGCTTCTTATTCTCCAGAGTCTTGGCAAAGGAATACTGCACCGCGATCTTCTCCAGCTCCATGAAGGAATGCAGGAAATCCTGCTCCAGGAACTGAATGGCCATTTCGTTGGCCTCGTCAGCGGACATACGGCTGAGATCGGTCTCGGGGTGCTTGTAGACGTAGTAGCCGATGCGGAAGAAATTGTAGCGGGGCTGATCCAGCATGGTCTGAGCGGTCTCCTTGAGAGCCTCCAGTGTTGCCACGGTCTCGGGGGACGCCTGCTTCTTGGAAGCGCTGCCGCCCGCGATCTTCTTCACGGAATCCGAAAGCTTGACCTTCTTCTTCTCGGCGCGCAGAGCCGCGGCAAGGGCCACGGCGTGAGCCTTGAGGACCTCGGCATTCCCCGCGACAAAGTACTTGTCGTTGATCTCGCCGAGTCTGCGGGAGATGAGCTTCAGGGTCGCCACCACGTCCACCTTCTGGTTCTTCTCGGTCATGAAGAGCAGGTCCTCAATGGCCGCGATCATCTCCTCGGCGGCGGTACGGGCGTCGTTGTAGCTGTTCTCCAGCTTGGTGGCCTGGATGTTGAAGTTGTCGAAGGTCTTGATATACTGATCGACCTCCGCGATGGAAACCTTGGCGCCGGGGTTGGCGGCCAGGGCCTGCTTCATCATCACGGACAGGGTCTCCAGCATCTTGTTGAATGTCTCACGGCCCTCCTTGCGGTTGGCCTTGTTCTTCAGGAGCATGGCCTCGGTGATCTGCTTACCGATGCGCATGATGGGGTTCAGGGAGGACAGGGGGTCCTGGAAGATCATGGCGATCTTATCGCCGCGGAGCTTGTGCATCTCCTCCTCGGGGATGCGGACCAGATCCTGTCCGTCGTAGAGGATCTCACCGCCCTCGTGGATGGAGTTGACGGCGGAGATACCCATGATGGCCTTGGAGGTGACCGACTTACCCGAGCCCGACTCGCCCACGATGGCCAGAGTCTCGCCCTTGTAGAGGTCGAAGGAGATGTCGCGCACCGCCTGCACCTTACCGGCATCGGTACGGAAGGAGATCCTCAGATTATTGACGGATAATTTAACTTCTTTATTCATACTTAATCCTCCGATCCTCTCAGCGACGGGTTGAAGGCGTCGCGCAGTCCGTTACCGAACAGGTTGAAGCTGAGCATCAAAAGGACCAGGAACGCGCAGGGGAAGAGCGCCACGTATCCGGCGTTCGCCATGATGGACTGCTGTCCCGCGGCGATCAGGGTACCTACGCTGGTGGTATTGCCTGCTTCCAGGTTGATGATACCCAGGTAGGTAAAGCTGGTCTCCGAATAGATCATGGAGGGGATGACGAGGGCTACGCTGGTCACGATGGTGCCGAGACCGTTGGGGAAGATGTGCTTGAACATGATCCGCGCGTCGCTGGCACCCAGGGTTCTGGCGGCCAGGACGTACTCCTGGTTCTTGAAGCGGTAGAACTGCATACGGGTTCTGCCCGCCATGCCGATCCATCCTGTGGCGAAGAACGCGATAAACAAGACGATGACCTGGCTGGTTGATCCCATGTGGTATTTCAATAGGGTGATGACGATGATGGTCGGCACGGAGCCCAGGATCTCGGAGAAGCGCTCCATGAAGAGATCCACCTTACCGCCGAAGTAACCCGAGATGGAGCCCCAGATCACACCGACGATGAAGTTCACGGCGGCGACCACCGTTGCGAAGATGAAGGAGAATCGGGCACCGTAGGCCAGGCAGGCGAAGATGTCCTTACCCGTCTGGGTAGTACCGAACAGGAAGAGAGGCTCATCAATGCCGTCCTTCTTGACCTCGGTATGCTGGTAGATATAGTACTCGTAGTACTCGGCTCTGACCTCGATACCGCCGTCGACCTTACGGCCGTAGGCGTAGTAGTACTGCTTGCCGTCCTCGCGGATACCGTCCTCGCCCTCAATTCGCAGGGAATTGTACTCGGGGATCAGGTTGTTCTCCTCGGTGACGTCGTACTTCCAGTAGTTGGGGATGATATTACCGTCAGCATCCAGTTGGGGACGGAGAGTGGAGACGTTGGGGTTCTCGACCTTGTAGTAGATATTGGCGTCGTACTTATTCTTCTCCAGGGTAGGTCTGTCGGCGAACTTGACCACGGGGTAGAGCACCTGCTTCCCCGTTCTGTTCTGGTACTCCTGGATGGCCTCGAACTCGGCGGGAGAGATGATCTTGTACTTACCGAAGCCCACACCGTAGTAGGTGTCGTAGCGGTAGGTATAGTTGGAGCCGTCGGGGCTGACGGTATACTCACCGTCCTTGATGATCTCACGGCCCGTTTCGGCGGCGAGGGCCATATCCTTCAGGTAACCGATCCTGTTGGTGTCCTTGACGCGGCAGCCGTCCCAGAAATCAATGCCCGCGTTGACGAACAGGTTATTCTTGGGGGTCACGTAGGCGTAGACCATATCGTAGTAGGCGGGCTTGAAGGGGGTGAAGAAGGGCGCGATGATGGCGAACAGGATCAAAATCGAGATGACGATACCGCCCACCACGGCACCCTTGTTCTTACTGAAGCGGCGGAACGCGCCCTGGAAGTAGGTGACGGGCTTGGTCTCGAACTTGCTGTCATGGAGCAGGTCGCTCTTTTGGGCAAACCGGAATTTTTCAGCGGGGATCTGATCAATATTGTAGTTTTCCATGATTACTTAGCCCCCATTCTGATTCTAGGATCAATGAAACCGTAGCTGATGTCAATAACGATGCCCGCGGTCAGGCTGACCAGGGTGTAGAAGCCCGACAGCAGCATGAAGAAATCGTAGTCCTGGAAGGTGATGGAGTTCAGGTACAGACCTCCCACACCGTTGACGCCGAACATTTTCTCGATGATCAGGGATCCCGACAGGACCGATACGAACTCACTGAGGATCGAGGGGAAGATGACCACCATGGAGTTACGCATGGCGTGACGGTAGATGGCCTGTCTCTTGGTCAAGCCCTTGGTTCTGGCCAGCAGCATGAACTCACCCGTCAGCACCTCAGACAGCTCGGCGCGGGTATAGCGCGCGTAGCCCGCAATGGAGCCCAGACACAGGGCGAAGACGGCGGGGAGCATGGAATGGAACACTTCCCAGGTGAAGTAATCGTCGCTCGTGGACATCATCAGGGGGAACCAGCCCAGCTTAAAGCAAAATACGTACTGGAGCATCAGTGCCAACACGATGGAGGGGACCGAGATCAGCAGAATGATGAAGATATTGATGACCTGATCCTGCCACTTGTTCTTCTTCAGAGCGGCCAGGATACCCAGACCCAGACCGATCGGCACGCCGATCAGGGTGGAGTAGATATTGATGAGGATCGTAGGGGGCAGATGGTCGACGAACACCTGCCAAATGTTCATGTTGAGGTACTCGCCGTAGGTGGTGACGATACCAAAGTCACCCTGGGTCACGATTCTCTTAAGGTACGTACCGTACTGGATCAGAATCGGCACGCGGTCGTACTCCCAGACGCCGTTCTCACCCTCTCGGATGTTGGTGATCCAACCGCGTCCCTCCAGGGTCTTCATGACGATCTCGGGATCCTGACCGGGCAGCACGTTGGTCGGGATGGGCAGAAGCTTGATCAGCACAAAGCACATCGTGAAAATGATGAGGAACGTGAACAGCATCAAGCCCAGGCGCTTGGTCACATATTTAAACATATACATAGGTTTTTCTCCTCTGTTTTGTTGTTTTCCAATTTAAAGCTACGGGGCCTTCAGAATCAGCCCGGATAAAAGGCCCTTTCACGCGAGGATCGCGCGAATTGATCACTCAATTGGTCCTTGAGCGATCCTTTTCGTTTACTGTCGTCAGATTACTCTCGTACTGTTTTGTGCGATGGGCAGGCTTCCCTTGGGGTTTCCTGCCGTTTTTTATGGATTCGGAATGCCGTGATCCGCTTTTTCCCGTGGATCGGGGGATTTTTGAATAATCCGCATAATGAGCAAATCAGCGGTGAGCACAAGGGCTCACCGCCGTTTGCGTTAATGGTCGATCTCAGTAAGATCCTTGTGGAAAATTACTCAGACTTCTTGTACTCGGAGGACAGGTCGTTGTTGTTCTGAGCAACGAATGCCTTCCACTCCTCATCGGTGTAGTTGACCTCCATGTAACGGAGACCGCCGAAGCCCATGAAGGTGTGCTCATCCTCAGAGAAGTAGGAGAACTTAGCGCCGAGGAAGGATCCGCCGCCGTCAGCGATCAGCATGACGGAGCGAGACTCCTTGATGGTGATCTCCTCCAGAGCGGAGAGGATCATCAGTCTGGCCTCAACGGGAGCGAAGCCCTCGCCCCAGTTGTAGGTCTGAGGCTGGTCCTCGGTCTCAGCCAGACCGTTCAGGCAGAAGTACCAGTTCTGAATGCTCATGGTGATGGTCTCACCGGCACCGGCGTAGTCACCGGCGGGCATGGTCAGAGTCAGGGGGATAGAAGAGGTATCCCAGTACATGTGGTAGTTCAGATCGTCATCGGGGTTGACGAATGCGCCGATGATATCGAAGGGGTTGAAGGCGTTACCGGAGAAGCCGTAGCCGAAGCCGATCTGGGTTGCGCCGGAACGGAATGCCTCAGCCCACTGAGCGCCTGCGGAAGCGTCGAACACGACCTTGATCTTGCCCTCAAGAGCGGTGCCGGCAGCCAGACCGTCCAGGACCTCCTGGAGGTAGCTTGCGCGGAATCTCTGCTTATCGGTATCGGTAGAAGCGCCGTAAACCAGAGTGATGTCCTTGGTTGCATCGTAGCCGTACTCCTCGGGGTTAGCGGTCAGCTTGTCGATGGCTTCCTGCATCTTCTGCTTAGCCAGAGTGGGGTTGTAGCCGGTCAGGGCATCGTAAGCGTCCTCGGTGGACAGACCGCTGAGCTCGCCGCCGGACCACTTGCCGTCAGCATCCTGAGTGAAGCCGTAGGCGCGGAGGATACCCTCCTTAGCCACGAGAGCGTTACGGTACTGACCGCCGTCGGCCAGCTCGGGAGAGTTCTCGATGTCGTAGTAGTAAGCAACGTTCAGAAGACCGAAGCAAGGAACGGCAGTGCCGGGCCAGATCTTCTCAACGATGTCGCTTCTGTTCAGACCCAGGTTGAGGGCGTGACGGAACTCCTGGATAGCCAGGATACCGTTGTTGTTCTCGCTCTCCTTCAGGACAGACAGGTTGGAGTACAGCTGCATACCGAAGGTACCGGTGGAGGTAGAGGTGAAGTAGACGTACTTGGAATCGAGATAATCGGCCACGTTATCGGTGTCCAGAGCGGCATCATCGAAGGAGCCGTCCAGGAAGCCCATCCATCTGGTGGAGGCCTCTTCGACCTTACGGCAGTTGATAGCGGTGATGTTGTACTGGTTCTTGTACTGCTCCAGGTTCCAACCGTACCAGTTCTCGTTCTTGACCAGCTTGTAGTGAGAGCCTGCCTCAAACTCAACGAGCTTGTAGGGACCCCAGCTAGCGGTGGTCTCGAGAGAGGAGTTGTAGTTGGAGGTCCAGAGGGTCGCACCGTCAGCGGGAGCGATCTTGCAGGCCTCGTACTTCTCCTTGTGAACCACGGGCAGGCTGGAGAAGTAGTAGGGAGCCCAAACGGAGAGGCTGCCGTCTTCCTTCAGGAAGGAGTAAGCCTTGTCCAAGCAGAGAACGATGGCGTTCTCACCCTCGACGGCGTAGATACCGACAGAATCCCAAGCCACGTCGCGGTTCTCGTTGATCACGTACACAGCGGCGTCGTAGCCGGTGCCGGGCTCAAGGTAAGCGGCGTAGTTGTCGTACAGGTACTTACCGGAAACGGGATCGTTGCCGGCCTCGTTGTCGTAGACGGTCTCGTCAGTGATGGGCACCCACTCAGGGCACTCGTTGCCCTCAGCGTCCTTGTAGCCCTCAGCGCCCCACAGCTTCCAGGGGCTGACGTAGACGGTCTCACCGGAGTCGATAGCGGCCTGCAGAGAAGCGAAGCCCTGGCTACCGATGGTCTCGTAGGTACCCTCCTGGTTCTGGAAGAAGTATACCTTGGAGTTCTTGATCATCAGGGTGTCGTAGTAGGTGTTGGCGCGGAAGTTCATGAAGGCGGGATCCAGCAGCTGCTTCATGGACCACTCGAAGTCAGCGGCGGTGATGGCAGTACCGTCATCCCACTTCAGATCGTCACGAAGGGTGATCTTCCAGGCGTAGCCACCCTCGGCCTTCTGAGCGTCGGTGTAGCCCCACTTGGCGTCAACAGTCTTGGTGACGTCCTCCAGCTTGGTAGCGGCGGAGTAGTTGGTGGTGTAGGCACCGGCAACGATGCCCTCCTTGTTGATGGAGCCGTCAGCATTGTACTTCTTGTCATCGGCGAACTTGTAGTCGTACTCGAAGAAAGAAGAACCAATGTAGCTCATGATCTGAGTATCATTGTTGTCCGCGTAGGTGAACTCGTTCCAGTTGCTGGGCATGGTTGCGGTAGTCGTGTTGTACTCAGCCTGCTTGAAGGTCGCGGGAGTCACTTCGGGCTCCTTGGGCTGACAAGCAGCGAACACGCTTACTACCATGAGCAGGGCCATAGCAAGAGCCAGCATGGATGTGAGCTTCTTGTTCATAATGTTTTCCTCCAATTATGAATTTTGAATTGTTTTTCTCAATATCCGCGTCCCGCCCTTCCTGCAACTTTCATGCCAGAACCTGCATGAAGGCGCACGAAAAGAGTCCGCAAATATATGGATATATAAATTATAGCACAAACAGCCCCGCTTGTCAACTGGTTTTTTCAATTAATTTTCATATAGCCTTCATAAATCCGCGGCTTTGTGAAGTTCGCCCTGCCGAAAAACCGTTTTTTCAAGGGGAGTTTTATGGGGCAGGCCAAGGGCAGAATGCAAGACGGGGGCGAAAAGGTTGCAAAAAATATTATTCGGATCCCTTTCACGGAGTTGACCGATCCGCCTGTCCGGGCGCGCGGATCGGGGATCTTCCGTCTGTTTGGCGGCGGGTTCCCATCCTTATATATTGCGGTCCGCGGCACGAATAGAAAAACCCGAAAGCGGTAGCCGTCGGGTTTTATTCTGATACTCGGATACTCCAAATATACATGCCGTCGTTTTGAATCTCGCCGTATTGTATAACGAGGGTCTGATCGCTTTCAAAGGCGTCCACGACCTCCTTGGAGAAGGTGTTGGACGGTGAAATTCTTTGCCCGTCCACCTCGATCACCACGGTATAGCCCGAAGGCTCCCCGCGGTAGTATTCTTCCTCGCAGGAGACGAGTATGACGTCACCCTTCAGAGCAGAGGCGTTACCGCGGCTCATGTTATAGTCGAAGGCCGTGTATTTGGCGAAGAGTGTACCAAAGATGACAGAGAACACCAGCGGGATCAGGATGAACGGGGTGAAAGCAAGGATGCGCTTCACTTGGAGTTTTTCTTCGCTTTGGGCTTGTCGGATGGCGGAGCGGATCACAAAAGCGGTGACGGCGGCCATGCCGATGGCCATCAGGGCGTATAGGAGGTTGATGAACAGGCTGAAGCTGAAGGTGTATATTTCCATGGGGGGAGGGTCAACGCCTTTCTTAATTTATCATAGGTGGTACTAAATTTCAGCAAGCTTTGAAAACTATTTAATATCAATATTCGCTTTTGCTGTTCTGCAAGAAGAAACGAGCATTACGCGAAGCGTGGCGCTCTTATCAGATAGAGTTTTATATTGCTTTTCGTCAATATGATTTGTTCTGTATGCAAGTTCAAGCCAATAGCCCGTTTCGCTTGCCTCCTTGAGCGCGATCTCAAGCTTGGATATAAAATCCTTTTTGCCTTGCGCGTACTGTGCCTCGTGGATATTTGCGCCGATCGATGTTCCGCTTCTGCCGACCTGATTAGCGATAACCGATTCGTGATTAGATTTCAGATATTTGACAAGATTTATGATATCAACGGAAAATTCCATTGATAATTCACGGAGTTTAGATTCAGCCATAAGAGCACCTCGCTTTCGGTTATATTATAGCATAAATTATATAGTTTGTAAAGAGTGATGTTGCGGCAAGCCGCAGTGATGTAGTTCGCTACGCTCACCGTGATGTATTGCGCCAAAGGCGCAAAGTGATGTGATGTGTTCCGCTTCCTCACGCGCGAAGCGCACTTCACTGCCGAAGGCTACATCACGCCCGAAGGGCACATCACGTTCCGCGCAAGCGGAACACATCGTTCCAAAACAAAAAGCACTTCTTGCGAAGTGCTTTTTGTTTTGGGGCGTATTGACAAAAAAGATGCTGCTGATTATCCTTGTGTTAATTCAAAGAAATCGCCATTTGACCAATTATAAACATACATATAATTGACATTATCTTTGGTTTTACCTTTGGTCATATGTATGATACAAAATTCAGAATTGAAATAGACTCCCGAGGAAGAAAGCTGGCTAAAGCCTGCGTCATACGCTTTATCCTCAATCAAATATATTTCCGACTGTGATTTGAGATCGTATTTATAGTATGCCTTATCCTTCCAATAAATGATAGTATCCTCATATACAGCAACAACTACAACCCCGTCTAGTCTATGTACCACGGTAAATTCGTCATTTTCAACATTATATGTGAATATCAAACTATGGTCAATTTCCTCAATAGCGTAATTTGCATAAACAGTACGCATATCTGCATAAACTTGCACGAAGCCAACCAAAAGACCATCTTTTACGTATCCACAAGCATCTACGACCGAGCTATCGTTTTCTAATTCACATCCTTCAACATACGAAGTCACGCCTTCGTATCCTTCGGGAATGGTATATTGGTATGCTCCACCTTGATGGAACCAGATCTTGAAAGCATTGGGGGGATCTTCTTCAAACCAAGAAAATCTCGTATCGCTATCGTCTACCAAAACATATTTTTTATTTTCAAAATCTATCGAATATACGTCATCAAACTGAGATTGAATATACATTTCTCCGTCTTTCTCCGCAATATTGAGGAATGACGTATCTATACTGTTGCATACGATCATTTTGCTACACGAAGAAAACAATAGTACGCAAATAGCAAATAAAAGAAGAACAGAAATTTGTTTTTTCATACCTCCACCGCCTTTCTGAATTTATTATAGCACAGTTTGCGGTGTTT
This sequence comes from Clostridia bacterium, assembly GCA_017483125.1. Lineage (GTDB taxonomy): Bacteria > Bacillota > Clostridia > Oscillospirales > CAG-272 > CAMEON01. The sequence goes on along the minus strand of JAFULU010000110.1, from coordinate 479 downwards.
TTCAAGACACGAGGGAAAAAAAGTGAAATATTCGCCTGACGGCGAATGTGAAATAATTTCCTTCGGAAATTGTGAAATATCTTGCTTCACTTTGTTCAGCAAGATGTGAAATGAAATTCGTTCCCCCACACGCCGAAGGCGTATTTCACTGCCGCAGGCAATTTCACACGCGCCAGCGTATTTCACTCGTTCCGTAAGGAACGAATTTCACTGAAAAAGATCATCAAGCCCGTAATTTCGCCTTCGGCGAAAATTCGCTCACTTGCCGCTGGTGAGCGAGCTCCCCGACGGCTTCGCGGCGAAACCGAACCGGATTCTGCGCGCGAGGCGCGCAGAGCTCGATCTGATTCGTGAATAGCATCTCCAAAACGAAAGAGACACGCGATGCGTGTCTCTTTCGTTTTGGAGGCGCCACCCGGAATCGGACCGGGGATAAGGGTTTTGCAGACCCGTGCCTTACCGCTTGGCCATGGCGCCTT
>JAFULU010000109.1 GCA_017483125.1 Clostridia bacterium | reverse complement strand
CTGAAGAAGGACTACACCGTCCGCGCCAACGTGGTGATCGACGGCAAGAATTATCGGAAATACGGTACCGATTTCAACGTCCGCATTGTGGTGATCGACAAGGGCGGCGCACACACGGGGGAGACGGTGACGGGTACCTTTACCAACCTCAAAGAGCTTCCCGAGAAGCTGAAAGGAGTACGAGATGCAAGACAGAGCGGTCGTGCGGGCTTTGAATCAGACCGAGGCCTCGCAGGCGATACAGGCGGTGTTCGCGCGGATCCCCGGGTATCGGGAGCTGAGCGAGCTGTCGGTGATCCCCATGCAGGTGCTGGCGTACCTGTGGGCGGAGGATCCGCAGGAGTCCATGACGGCACTCATGGAGGCGGTGGAGGGTCTGCCTCCCGCGGCGCAGTATCGGATCCTCATGACCGAGCCGCAGGAGAGCGAGACGTGGAACAGCACCGATCCCAACGGACTGGACGGAGCGGAGAATCCGACGCTGACCGAGTGCGCGACAGAGAAGGCGACACCGCGGCAGGTCATGAGGGATCTGGCGGTGGTGATGCTGGACAACTACGAGGCGTGGATCAGCGACGGGGGGATGCCCGAGCTGAGGACGTAACCGCTCCCGCTCCTGAGTCCGCTCCTGCCCCTGCCAAGGACTACAAGGCGGGGACTCCCAAGAAGAAGCCCAAGGACACCGGTGTTTATTCCGACTACGTGGCCCCTGCCTTGCCCGTGAAGGGACTCAAGGCGCACCCTGCCGTACTGGTGGAGTCCTCGGCTATGGCCTCTGTGCAGGCTCCCAAGGCCACCTACAAGCCCCATTTGTCCCAGGATGTCATCAACCGAGGCGTTTGGTCGGGGGAACAGATGGTCAATATTGTGTATGCCGGACAGGCGCACGAGCAGACTCTCCCGAACGGTACCCGCAAGGGCTACCTGATCGGCGACGGTACCGGCGTGGGCAAGGGACGGCAGATCGCGGGTATCATCATGGACAATCGAGCCCAGGGGCGCAAGCGTGCCGTATGGGTCTCCAACAACTCCCCTTTGTACGAGGACGCTATCCGCGACTGGACGGCGGTGGGTGGCGACAAGGCTGATGTGATGCTCTACGAGCGGAGCAAGGCGGATAAGCGCGTCGGGAGCGACGGGATCCTGTTTACCACCTATTCCACTCTCGGCGCGAAGCCCACCAAGTCCTCCAAGGACAAGGCCACCAATCTGGATAAGATCGTGGCATGGCTGGGGGAGGACTTCGACGGTGTGATTGCCTTTGACGAGGCGCACAACATGGCCAACGCCATTCCCAAGAAGGGGGGCTGGGGTCAGCAGAAGCCCGCGGCCAAGGCTCTGGCGGGGCTGGAGCTTCAGCGCAGACTGCCCAAGGCCCGCGTGGTCTACGTATCGGCCACAGCGGCCACCAGCGTGGGCGAGCTGGCTTATGCCGAGCGGTTGGGGCTTTGGGGGGAGGGAACCTCCTTCCGCGACCGTGAGACATTCCTGGACAAGCTCATGCAGGCGGGCACCGCCGGTATGGAGCTGGTCGCCCGTGACATGAAGGCGATGGGGGTTTACAATGCCCGCTCCATTTCCTATGACGGCGTGCAGTACGACACCCTCCGCCACAAGCTCACCCGCCAGCAGAAGGATATGTATGACAAGATGTCGGACGCCTGGCAGATCGTCATGCAGAACGTGGAGAACGCTATGGTGGTGACCGGAGCGGTCAAGGACGGCAAGGCACGTGGGCGGTACCTGAGCGGTCTATACGGGAGCCTTCAGCGGTTCTATCAGCAGATCCTCTGTGCTCTGTCCATGCCCTCGGTGATCGAGGACATTCAGCGAGAGCTGGACGCAGGGCATTCGTGCGTGCTTCAGATCGTCAACACCAACGAGGCCCAGGAGAACCGCACCAAGGCCGCCGCCAAGGAGACCGACGCGGATCTGGAGGAGCTGGACTTCTCGCCGCGTAACATCCTGATCGACTACCTCATGAACGCCTTCCCCATTACCCGTTATGAGGAGTATATGGACGAGGACGGGAACAAGCGTTCCCGCGAGGTCAAGGACGCGGACGGAAACCCCGTGATTTCCCAAAAGGCTGTGGCCATGCGGGACGATCTGATCTCCCAGATCCAGGCTCTGTCCATCCCCGACAATCCTCTGGATATGCTGTACCGCGCCTTTGGCGTGGACAACGGGGCCGAGATCACCGGCCGATCCTCCCGCGTGGTCCCTCTGCCCGACGAGCATGGGGATCTGCATTTGGTGGATCAGAAGCGGGGCAAGGCGGCGAACTCTGCCGACGTGGAGGCCTTCCAGAACGGCGACAAGCGCATACTGGTGTTTTCCGATGCGGGCGGTACGGGTAAGTCCTACCACGCCGACCGTGCGGCCAAAAATCAGCAGAAGCGAATCCATTACCTGATTCAGCCCGGCTGGAACGCCACCAAGGCGGTGCAGGGCTTCGGGCGGACGCACCGCTCCAATCAGGTCTCCGCGCCTACCTACAAGCTGGTGACCACGGATATTTCGGGACAGGCGCGCTTCATCAGCACCATTGCCAAGCGTCTGGACAACCTGGGAGCCATGACCAAGGGACAAAGACAGGCGGGCTCGGGCTTCTTCTCGGCCGCCG
>JAFULU010000108.1 GCA_017483125.1 Clostridia bacterium | reverse complement strand
GTATCGAACAGGTCGCGGACAAGGGAAGCGCCCACACCCACGTACATCTCCACGAAGTCGGAGCCCGAGATGGAGAAGAAGGGAACTCCCGCCTCGCCTGCCACGGCCTTGGCCAGGAGGGTCTTACCCGTACCGGGAGGGCCCATGAGCAGAACGCCATGGGGAATACGCGCGCCCAGACGGGCGAACTTGGTGGGAGCCTTGAGGTAATCCACGATCTCCACCAGCTCTTCCTTCTCCTCGTCAGCGCCGGCTACGTCGCGGAAGGTGATCTTGTTCTTATCATCGGTAGGCATCTTGACGTGAGCCTTGCCGAAGCCCCCGGTCTTGGCACCGCCGGGGCCTCCGCCGTTCATCATCTTCTTCATGGCGAAGTAGTAGAGGGCGATCAGTGCTCCCACCACAAAGACAGCGGGGAGGAAGGAGACCCACCAAGGCCAGACGTTGGCGGGGCGGATGTCATAGCTGTTGAGGATGCCCACGCCGTAGCCCGCGGCCGACTGCTCCACCGAGAGCTTGTCGATGTAGGTCAGGCGGGAGGCGGAGACATCGGCCAGCTTGATCTTCTGGATCTCACCCAGCTTCAGCTCCACGTCCTTCAGCACCGAGTAGTCGGGGGTACCCACCACGGGAGCCATGCTCTCGGTGGGGGCGTCGGTCTCGGGGGTAGTCTCACCCTCTGTGGGTGCCTCTGTCTCCCCCTCAGCAGGGGTATCGGGCTCATCCTCGGTCTCCCCGCCGATGATGGGCAGGATCACGGGGTTGCCCTTGACGTCCAGGAAGTTGCCGTCGGCGTCCTTCTCAAAGAGCTGGAAGAGCAGGTAGCCCTTGCTGTAGTCCAGGGTGTAGGTGGCCACGTCGCCCTTGGAGAGAGCGGCGATGAAATCGGCCTCGGTCACCTTGTCCTTCTGATTCATGGTGCCGCGGTAGAACAGGGCGATGGCGCCCACCAGAACGGCCAGAGCCAGAAGGTAACCGAGTATGGTTCTTGTATTCTTCTTCATTGTATCCTCCAATCGTTGCCGAAAATGGGTCGGGTGACCGTTACGGAAAGCCCCGACTATCAGCGGATGTGGCAGATCCGCCGCTACGCGCACGCCTTTCGGAGGCGCGAAAATGACACGTGGATAAAGTATAACACACGACTATGAATTTTTTATGAAATAACAAACAATTTCGCGTGAAACTTTTTCCAACCCGAGGGATTACTTTTCGTAGACCTCGCGCTTGAGAACTCCCACGAAGGGCAGGTTGCGGTACTTCTCGTCGTAGTCCAGACCGAAGCCGATGACGAACTCGTCGGGGATGGCGGTACCGCAGAAATCGGGAATAAAGTCCACCTCGCGGCGGGAGGGCTTATCCAAGAGGGTGCAGGTGCGGACGCTGTGGGCGTTGCGGTTCTTGAGGAGCTGGGTCAGACGGAACAGGGTGCGGCCCGAGTCCACGATGTCCTCCACCACCAGCAGGTCGATATCCTGGAGGTCGTCCCGCTTGAGGTCCAGGGAGATCTTGATCTCACCAGAGGTCTTGGTGCCCGCGCCGTAGGAGGAGACCTTCATGAACTCCAGCTCCAGAGGCAGGGTCAGCCGCTTCATGAGCTCGGCGGCAAAGGGCATGGAGCCCTTGAGGATGACCACCATGACCAGACGGCGGTTACTGTCCTTGTAGGTGTCTTGGATCTCGGCGGCCAGACGGTCGCAGATGGCGGCGATCTCCTGCTGGGAGACCAGGATACTGGCGCAGTCGTTGTAGAGGGCGGGGACGTTGTTTTCCATAGTATGTAGTATGTCCTTTCACGGAATGAAAATTACATGGGAAGACGGGTCCGCGCGTACCGAACCGTCACGCGCAGGCAGGGGCCGACCGTGGGAGCGGGGTAACCGTCCCGATAGGCGGCGTTGGGGTACCATAGGGGGGATCCGTCCGCCTCCCCGTCGGGGAGACAGATGAGGGGGACGCGGTCGCGGAGATGGGGGGGAATATCTTTCTCGTTCAAGATCTTTTTGAGCTTCTTGTGCATCCCGTGGGAGAGGATGACATCTCCCTCCCGCCGTTTTCTTGCCAGCAGAGGCGTGGGCAGCTCGGCGGGGAACACAGCGGAGGCGTAGACGTCGTAGCCCGTGACAGGGGGCAGAGGGGTGTCGGCATACTCCACCGTGACCGAGAAGCCCGACGCCAGAAGGGTGGTGCCCTCGGTCAGGGGGATGGGCTCATCGGGCATGGGGGGCAGGTTCACTTCCTCGGCGGGGAACATGTACAGGAATTCCCTGCGCACCACCGCGCGGATTCCCCCCGGCAGATCCAGCCCCGACTCGGGGACGGCCTTGCGCCCCAGCTCCAGCAGGGCCTTCAGATGGGAGGAGGACAGAAACAGCTCGGTCTCGGCTCCCCGATCATAAAGACGCAGGACGTTGCGGTAGAGCACCATGAGCATCCGCTTGGACAGGGAGGGACTGAAATGCTCCAGATCCGACAGAGCTACCGCCTCTCTGCCGGGGGCCTCGGTGCGCCCCACGCTCTGCTCGGCTTGGTACCAGAGGAAGTCCTCGTCCTCCTCGGCGGCGTGTGCCATACGGGCGGCGGCCCGCTGGGGGGCGTCCTGACCCGCGATGGCCTCCAACTCAGGGATGACGGCGTGTCGGATGCGGTTGCGGGTGCAGTCGCTCTCCAGATTGGTGGAGTCGGTGACGTAGTCCAATCCCAGCTCCTCGCAGGCGGCCAGAATGTCCCGCTTGGTGAAATCCAGAAGGGGACGGTGGACCAGCTTGATCTGCTTGTCGGTCCAATACCCCAGCAGACGGGTGGTAGGGATGCCCCTCATGCCTCTCGTGCCGCTACCGCGGATCAGCTGGGCCAGCACCGTCTCCAGATTGTCGTCGGCGTGGTGGGCGGTGAGCAGGATCCCGATATTGCGCTGATCCATGACCCGGCCGAAGAAACCGTACCGTGCCTTACGGGCGGCGGTCTCTGTGCTCTCGCCCATGTCCTCGGCCATGGCGGGGATATCCACCCGCTCGGAAATCAGCTCCACGCCAAGACCTTTACAGACCCTCTCGCAGAAGGCCAGATCCCGATCCGCCTCCTCCCCGCGTATGCCGTGGTGGAGGTGGAGAGCGATCACATGGCTCCGACCCTCCTCACCAAGCCGCTCCAAAAGGGCGCGGACGGTCAGCTCCAGAAGGAGTCTGGAATCCGCGCCGCCCGAGAAGGCGACGGCATAGGAGGGGGAGTCGGGAAGAGTGAAGGGAAGCATAGCGGTATCCTTATTTCGATATCGACGGGAGATCAGGAGGGAGCTTGCCCCTCGTCGACCAGTGTGCGGAACTTGGTGTACTTACCGACCCAGCCCATCTTGACGGTGCCCGTGGAGCCGTGGCGGTTCTTGCCGATGATGACCTCCACGATGGAGGCATCCTTTTCGGTGTTGGGGTCCGAGGCCTCGCTGGTCTTGTAGTACTCGTCGCGGTAGAGGAAGAGCACCACGTCGGCGTCCTGCTCGATGGATCCCGACTCACGGAGGTCGGACATCATGGGACGCTTGTCGTTACGGGACTCGGGGCCTCGGGAGAGCTGGGAGCAGCAGATGACGGGGACGTTCAGATCCTTGGCCATGAGCTTCATGGCGCGGGAGATCTCGGCCACCTCCTGCACGCGGTTGTCGTGACGGCCGTCACCCTGCATCAGCTGGAGGTAGTCGATGACCACCAAGCCCAGGTTCTTGACGCGGCGGAGCTTGGCCTTCATGCCCGTGGCGGTGATGCCCGCGGTATCGTCGATGAGAATGTCGCACTTGGCCAGCTTGGAGGTGGCGATGGCGATGTTCTCCCAGTCCTCGTCCTTCAATTCACCCGTACGCATGGCGTAGCTGTCCACCATGGCCTCGGAGGAGATGATGCGGTTGACCAGCTGCTCGGCGGACATCTCCAGAGAGAAGATACACACGGTCTTGCCGGTCTGGGCGGCCACGTTGGTGCCGATGTTCAGACAGAAGGAGGTCTTACCCATACCGGGTCGGGCACCCACCAGAATGAGGTCGGAGTTGCCCATGCCCGCCAGCATACGGTCCAGACCCGAAAAGCCCGTGGAGGTGCCCTGGGAGCCCTCGGTGTTCTGGTTCATTTCGTGGAGGTGGGCGTAGACGTCGCCGATGACCTCACGGATGTGGCGGAAGTTCTTGGTGTCCTTGCCCTGGGCGATGGCGAAGATCTTGTTCTCGGCGGCATCCAGCACGTGGGCCACGTCGTCCTGCTCGGAGTAGGCGGTGTCGGTGACCTCCTCGCAGGCTCCGATGAGCTGGCGGAGGATGCTCTTGTCCTTGACGATGCGGGCGTAGTCCTTGACGTTGAGGGCGTTGGGGACCACCTCGGCGATGGTGCGGATGTACTGCTCACCGCCCGACCTGGTGTAGATGCCCTTCTGCACCAGCATATCAATGAGGGTGACCACGTCTATGTCGCGGCTGGTGAGGAACAGCTCGTGCATGGCCGAGAAGATCTGCTGGTGCTCCTCCATGTAGAAGTCGGACACCGCCACCAGATCGGCGATCTCGTTGAAGGATTCGGGGTCCACCAGCACCGCGCCCAGCAGGGACTGCTCGGCGATGAGGGAGAAGGGTAGCTTGCGTACCAGAGAATCGGACGCGTTGACGTTATCGTTCATGATTTCCGTATCCTTTGCTCACAAGGAACATGACACAAGCGAGACGGTTGTATTAACTCGCCTTGTATATGCTCTTTTTTAAAAGTTTTGGGAGATTCTTAAGAACCCTTTTTCAAAAGGGTTCTTAAGTGGGGTAGCGAAGCGGCGACACGGTAGTGAATGACTGCATCCGCAAAAGCGGAGGGCAGTCAGAGCCGTGTCGTGACCGACCCGCAGGGAGACCAGGGGCAAAGCCCCTCGTTCTCAGCTGCAGACCAGCACGTGGACCTTGCCCACGATGTCGGTGTAGAGCTTGACGTCCAGATCGTACTTGCCGTAGGCGCGGATGGGGTCCGACAGCTGGATCTTGCGCTTGTCGACGGTGATGCCGTAGTCCTTCTCCAGATGCTCGGCGATATCCTTGGAGGTGATGGAGCCGTAGAGACGGCCGTCGGCACCAGAGGAGGCGGGGATCTTCACCAGAATGGTGTCCAGCTTGGCGGCCAGAGCCTTGGCCTCAGCGGTCTCCACCTCGATCTTGTGCTTGATGGATGCCTCGCGGCCCTTGATCTCGTTCATAACCTTGGCGTCAGCCTCGATGGCCAGCTTGCGGGGAAGGAGGAAGTTTCTCGCGTATCCGTCGGATACGTTGATGACGTCGTTCTTTTTGCCTTGACCTTTCACGTCGGCGAGGAGTACTACTTTCATGGTTGGGTTTCCTTTCTGTATGAGAAGATGATGTTTATTTTGTGGAATTGTCTTCCGCTTTGAACTGATCGGGGTACTGGAGCTTGTATTCGTCGATGGCCGCGGCCAGAAGCTCGTAGGCCTCGGGCACACCGCCCGTGACCTGGGCACCCGCCATATCGAAGTGACCGCCACCCTCCAGCTTCTCCATGATGATCTGGACGTTGATCTTGCCCTTGGAGCGGGCCGAGATGGCGATACCGTTCCCAACGGGCGCGAAGGCGAAGGAGGCTTCCACCCCTCGCAGGGTCAAAAGCTTGTCGGCGGCCTTGGAGGCGGCGATGCGGTCGTTGGGGGTGGGGACGTGATCCTCGCTCAGCCACGTGACGGCGAACACACCGTCGTAAATGCGGGTGTGGGCGTCGAAGTCACCCGCCACCAACAGCTCGTCGATGCGCTCGTTGAAGAACTCGCGGGCTACGTCGGTGTGGGCGTTGCGGCCGTACAGGTAGTAGGTCACGTCAAAGGTCTGGGCACCGGCCGAGCGGGTGAAGTTGTGGGTGTCCAGCATGATGCCCGCCAGCAGGAGATTGGCCTCCTCCTTGTGGAGGGTCTCGGCGTAGTCGCTCTGCTGGAGGATCTCGGCTACGATCTCGCTGGCCGAGGACTTGGTGGGCTCGATATAGTGGAGGAAGGGGGTGAAGGGAAGCTCGGCCACGATGCGGTGGTGGTCGATGACCGCGATGGCCGAGACACCGTCCACGGCGGGGATACAGCTCACCAGCTGGGGAGCCTCGAAGATATAGGGGTTGTTGACGTCGGTGATGATGAGCACCGTGCGGGTGTTGACCAGCTGCTGGGCGGCGGCCTTGTCGATGAAGACCTCCTCGTACTCGGGGAGGGTGGCCAGATGGGCGGCGCAGATGGCGAAGGTGTCGCAGGTCTTATCGGTGACCACGTGGACCGAGACCTTCTCCCGTCCCTTGGCCGAGAGGATACTGCGGCAGAGACGGTAGGCGCCCACAGCCGAGCCGATGGCGTCGAAGTCGGGGGCGGCGTGACCCATGATGAGGACACGGTCGCAGTCGGCGAGACGGTGCTCCAGCAGGCTGGCGCTGACACGGGAGGAGATGGAGGTGTTGGATTCCAGGGTCTTGTGGGTGCCGCCGAAGTAGGAAAGACCGCTTACCCCGCGGCGTTGAAGGGCGACCTGATTACCGCCTCGCTGGAGAGCCAGGTCCAGAGCGGCGGAGGCGGCCCGCTCCTTCTCTCCCATACTGCCGTCAATGTCGGCAATGCCCATGGACACCGACAGGGGGAAGGAGTTGTCGCCTACGCGGATATTCATGATGCGATCCAGAATGGAGAAATCGTCACGGATGCAGGCCTCCAGATGCTCGGCAGAGAACAGGGCCAGGTATTTGTCGCGGTCATACTCGCGGATGGTACCGTTCATGCCCTCCACCCAGGCGGTGAGGGTCTCCTCAATGAGGTTGGCGGTGGCGCGGTAGTTGGCGCGGACGAACTGGGTCAGCTCCTGCAGGTTGTCCAGCACGATGTAGGCCATGACCACACGGTCGCGGTCGGTAGCCTCCATCAGCTCCAGATAGTCGTTGACGTCACGGAACAAAAGGAAGAAGTAGTGATCCTGCTCGCGGGGCATGAGGTAGCAGTCCACGCGGTAGCGGCGGCCGTCGGCCAGACGAACCACCGTGTCGTGAGCGTCGGGGTCGGCGGGGACCGACAGAGCCGAGGGAAGATCGTCCCCCACAGCCCCCACGGGACGGGCGGCGGCGGTCAGCTGCTCGGGGGAGACCCCGGGGCAGAGCTCGGTCAGGGGAAGGTTGCAGACGGGGGAGCGGAAGCCCAGAATGCTCTGGAGGGCGGTGTTGATGACCCGCACCATGCCGTCCCCGTTGACCACGGCGTAGGGAATGTCCACCTCGGAGCGGAACATACGGTAGACGTCGCCGCTGAGCTGCTCGGCGGCCTCCAGGGCCCGCTTCATGGCGGCGAAGCGCAAAACGAAGGCCAGAAGGACGCTGCCCGCCGTGACCAGGTAGAAGATCAGCACCGCCAGGGCGATGAGGGGGAGTCGGGGGAGCTTCAGGTAGACCATGAGGGCCACCAGAGCCAGAAGCAGGAGACCCTCGGCCACGGTGATGGCGAAGGGAATGCGGAGATCCACCCACATGGAGCCGCGGGTGGCGGGATTCTTCTTGGGAGACATGGGATCAGCTCCTTTCGAATGAGTTGGTGGTGTCAGTCCTTGCCGAAGGGATTATTGTCGTCCTCGCTGTCGAGCTTCAGCTTGGAGGTGATGGCCTCGTAAATGTGTCCGATGACCTCCACGGCGGCCAGCAGGTAGGGGGCGACGAAGAGCAGGCAGAAGGAGGAGATGACGAGGTAGAAGAGGCATCCCATGGCCCGAGGGCCCTTTTTGGTCAGGCTTCGGGTCATACGGAGCAGACCCGCCAGGGCCAGGCCGGGCATGAGGATGATGGCGATATTCAGAGCCACGGTACCCCCCAGGGTGGTGGCGGCACCCCGATCCAGGACCGAGATAAGGTAGGCCACGAAGAAGACCACGCAGGAGACAAGGCTCATCTCAAAGGCCTTGACCCGATCGGTGACACACTCTCCCAGCCCGAAGGCACGGAGTGCGCCGTGCTGGACCGTCTGGCAGAGGGCGATGAAGATCAGGACCACCACGGTAAAGGCGGCGGGGAGGAGGTTGAAGGCGCTGTTGACGGTGGCCTCCACCCGCTCGTACTTCAGCATTTCGGTCCACTTCTCCGCCGCGTCGGGAGCAAGACCCTCGGGCAGGGGCTGGGTGTGGATCTCCAGGATCATTTCCTCCCGCAGAGCCTCCAGAGCCTCGGCCAGCACGGCGGGCTCCAGGGTGCCCAGATCGCGGTAGACCGAGATGGCCAGCAGGGCGGCGGCGGTCAGACCCAACGCCAGAGCGGCGGCGCAGATGACTCCCACGCGGTTGGGGCCATCCTCGGACTCGGCACAGCGGCGGGTCCCCACGGCCAACGCCCACGCGGCGGGCCAGGGCAGGAGCACGGCCAGAGAGGTCACGGGATCCATAGAAAGCAGGGCGGTGATGCCGTAGGCCAGCAGGGGGATGACGGGGATGATGGCCAGCTGACCCTTGGGCTGGACGGCGATGAGGAGGGAGCCCTCGCCCACCGTAAAGACCAGTCCGCAGAGGATGGCGGCGGGGTAGAGGCTGTCGGTGTAGTAGGTAAGGAAGATCCCCAGGGCGATGAGCAGGGGGACGGTGCCCTTGGCGGTGCGGGTCACCCGCCAGAGATGGAACACCAGAAAGAGCATGACGGCGGCGGTGAGGATCTCGGGGAGACCCACGGTCATGGACTCGGCGAGGGGATCGAAGAAGACGGTGCCCACCCCCACCAGCAGGGTGGAGAAGAGCAGACAGATATGAAGTATGATGACCGCGGAGCCCTGAAGACCCTCGCGGGGGATGGGGCAGAGGGGCGCGGGGGGCGCTTTGGGGGTGGAATTCAAGGCGTGGCGTCCTTTCTTCGGCGTGCGCGCCCGCGGGGAGGGCACAGTAACCGAGCATATTTATGGATTATATTAGTATATCATACTTTTATGAATTTGTAAACAGGATTTCGCGGATTTTTTGGAAATATGCGTAAAATAATAGGAAAGATCGGGGCGGGAGCCCCCCGCTTGCGCCTCGGAAGGGAGTGAAGGGCGGCGGCGGGGCGCGGGTTCGTTTTTGTCTATTTTTATCAAGCCGAAAAAAACGCAAAATATTTCGTAAAAACCCCTTGACAATACGGGAAATGTGTGGTACAATGCTATATTGCAGTATAATCGCATCAATATGGGTAATTCTGCCTTCGGGCAGGTCCCGCAGCCAAAGAAAAGCGATTTTTGGAAACTGTACTTGTGCAATTTGACGAAGACGAAGAGCCGACGTTCCATACGACTTCGACCGCGGCATTTGAAGTGCCCTTGGGTTGTCCGTTTGACCCATGAGGTCCCTGACGTGTCGTCTCCCGCTTTGGAGGATGTACGAGGGCGGTTTCCTGTAGATACCCCGCGTCCCCATCCCCCGCCGCCGCTCGGGAATTCGCCCGACGGTGCCACCCGCGGGACCGTACAAGGCCCCCGCAACACGTTGAAATGGAGTGATTAACTGAATGCTCAATCTGAAAGATCAGAGACTCGGCGAGAACGTCCGTAAGTCCTTCTCCCGCACCCGCTTCAATCTGGAGCTGCCCGATCTGGTGGAGATCCAGACCAAGTCCTACAAGTGGTTCCTCGAGGAGGGCCTGACCGAGGTCCTGCACGAGGTCTCCCCCATCACCGATTTCTCGGGTAACCTCCTCATCGAGTTCATTTCCTACACCCTGGACACCTCCAAGCCCAACTACCCCGTGGAGGAGTGCAAGGAGCGCGACGTCAACTACGCCGCCCCCCTGAAGGTCAACGTCCGTCTCACCAACAAGCAGACGGGTGAGGTCAAGCAGACCGACATCTTCATGGGTGAGTTCCCCCTGATGACCGAGAACGGTACCTTCGTCATCAACGGTGCCGAGCGCGTCATCGTTTCCCAGATCATCCGTTCTCCCGGTATGTACTACGCCTCCGAGATCGACAAGACCGGTAAGCGCACCTACTCCGCCCAGATCATCCCCTACCGCGGCGCATGGCTGGAGTACGAGACCGACATCAACGGCGTCATCTACGTCCGCATTGATAAGACCCGTAAGGTCCCCCTGACCATGTTCATCCGCGCCCTGGGTCCCGAGACCCGCGACGAGATCTACGCCCTCCTGGGTGAGGACGAGCGTCTGGCCGTGACCTTCGACAAGGACGAGTGCGAGAATCTGGCCGCCGCCAACCGCACCACCCCCCATATCGAGGCCCTGAAGGAGATCTACAAGAAGCTCCGTCCCGGTGAGCCCGCCATCGTGGAGTCCGCTGAGACCCTCATCAATAACTACTTCTTCGACCCCAAGAGATATGACATTGCCCCCGTCGGCCGTTACAAGTTCGACAAGAAGGTGGCGATCTCCGCCCGTATCGCCGGCCGCAAGCTGGCCGAGGCCGCCGTGTCCCCCTTCACGGGTGAGGTGGTCTACGAGGCAGGCACCGTTCTGTCCCCCGAGATGGCCTTGAAGGTGGAGCGCGCCGGTATCAACGAGGTCGTGCTGGAGCTGGACAACGGCGACCGCATGAAGGTCCTGACCAACAACACCCTGGAGCCTGAGTACATCATCGGTATGGATCTGGCCGACTGCGGCGTCAAGGAGAGAGTCCGCATTGCCGTCCTCCGCGAGATCATGGAGGCCGCCGAGGGTGACCTCGACGTCATGAAGTCTCTGGTCAAGGAGCGCATCGCCGAGCTGTGTCCCAAGCACATCACCAAGGACGATATCTTCGCTTCTATTAATTATATGCTCAACCTCACCCACGACGTGGGCGTGGTGGATGACATCGACCACCTGGGCAACCGCCGCATCCGTTCCGTGGGCGAGCAGCTCCAGAACCAGCTCCGCATCGGCTTTGTCCGTATGGAGAAGATCATCAAGGAGCGCATGACCACCCAGGACAACGATAAGCTGACCCCCCAGGCACTCATCAATATCCGCCCCGTGGCCACCGTCATCCGCGAGTTCTTCGGCTCCTCCCAGCTGTCCCAGTTCGCCGACCAGAACAACCCCCTGGCCGAGCTGACCCACCGCCGCCGTCTGTCCGCTCTGGGTCCCGGCGGTCTGTCCCGTGACCGCGCCTCCTTCGACGTCCGTGACGTGCACTACACCCACTACGGCCGTATGTGCCCCATCGAGACCCCCGAAGGCCCCAACATCGGTCTGATCTCCTACCTCACCACCTACGCCCGCATCAGCGAGTACGGCTTCATCGAGGCCCCCTACCGTAAGGTGGTTCACGAGACCGACGAGAACGGCAACGTGACCCACCGCGTCACCGACGAGGTGGTGTACATGACCGCTGACATGGAGGACAGCTACGTCGTCGCCCAGGCAAACGAGCCTCTGGACGAGAACGGCTGCTTCATCAACAGCAAGGTCACCGCCCGCGAGACCACCGAGATCGCCTCCATCGACGCCGCCAAGATCGACTACATGGACGTGTCTCCCAAGATGGTGGTGTCCGTGGCAACCGCTATGATCCCCTTCCTGGAGAACGACGATAACTCCCGTGCTCTGATGGGCGCGAACATGCAGAAGCAGGCTGTGCCTCTGATGGTCACCGACTCTCCCATCGTCGGTACCGGTATGGAGTATAAGGCTGCCGTGGATTCCGGCGTGGTCATCGTCGCCCGCAACGCGGGCCGCGTGGAGCGCGTGGAGGCCGACAAGATCGTCATCGTCACCGACGAGGGCGTCAAGGATACCTACGAGCTCCGTAAGTTCAAGAGAACCAACCAGGGCACCTGCTTCAACCAGAGACCCATCGTCAAGTTCGGCCAGGCCGTTGAAAAGGGCCAGGTCATCGCAGACGGTCCCGCTACCTCCAAGGGTGAGGTCGCTCTGGGTAAGAACGCCCTCATCGGCTTCATGACCTGGGAGGGCTACAACTACGAGGACGCAGTCCTTCTGAATGAGAGACTGGTCCGTGACGACGTCTACACCTCCCTCCATATCGAGGAGTATACCCACGAGGCCCGCGACACCAAGCTGGGTCCTGAGGAGATCACCCGCGAGATCCCCAACGTCGGCGAGGACGTCTTGAAGGATCTGAACGCCGAGGGTATCGTCAAGAAGGGTACCGAGGTCCGTGCCGGTGACATCCTGGTGGGTAAGATCACCCCCAAGGGCGAGACCGAGCTGACCGCCGAGGAGAGACTGCTCCGCGCCATCTTCGGTGAAAAGGCCCGCGAGGTCCGTGATACCTCCCTCCGCCTGCCCCACGGTGAGTCGGGCGTGGTGGTGGACATCCGCGTCTTCTCCCGCGAGGCCGGCGACGATCTGCCCGCCTCGGTCAACCGTGTGGTCAAGGTCTACATCGCCCAGAAGCGTAAGATCTCTGTGGGCGATAAGATGGCAGGTCGTCACGGTAACAAGGGTGGTGTCTCCCGGGTTCTGCCCGAAGAGGATGTGCCCTTCCTGCCTGACGGCACACCCCTGGATGTGGTTCTGAATCCTCTGGGCGTGCCTTCCCGTATGAACATCGGTCAGGTTTTGGAAGTCCACCTGGGCTACGCTGCCAAGGCTCTGGGCTGGAAGGTAGCTACCCCCGTATTCGACGGTGCCAACGAGAAGGATATCCGCGATACCCTGAAGCTGGCTGGCCTGCGTGAAGACGGC
>JAFULU010000008.1 GCA_017483125.1 Clostridia bacterium | reverse complement strand
GGTGCCGTCGGGCTTGATCTTCTCCACGGCGACGAGGTCGTAGGGGGTCTTGCGTTGCGCTTTAGCGCGATTTTCAGCGACGGCGAGGTATACGGTAGCGCCTGCGGGTAAAAGCTCCTTGCACCGCCCCGTGTTTTTGACGTGGACGGTGACCGTCTCGCCGTCCAGCTCCACCAACGCGATGAAGCGGTTGGGGCGAGAGAGGAATTTGGCTTTGACGACGGGGGTAGAGTAGATCATGTCACTCTGCCCCCTTTTTGCGCGCTTCGGGGATGAGGCGGTCCAGCCAGGCCTCACAGCCCTCCTCGATGTCTCGGTAGGTGATGTCGAAGCGGTCGGTGTACCAGGGGTCGGCCACGTCACCGCCTCTCGCGGTGGGCTCCATGAAGCGGTGGACCTTGCCCGTGGGGTCGGTGCCGATGATGCGCATGAGGTTGCGGATGTTGTTTCCGTCCATGCATAGGAGGTAGTCGTAGGCATTGTAGTCGGCCTTGGTGACCTGTACGGCCCGCTTTCCGTCGCAGGTGATGCCGTGCTTTTTCAGCTCGCGCTGTGCGGGCGGGTAAACGGGGTTGCCCACGCCGTTCCAAATTTCTTCGGTGGAGGTGGCGGCGGAGGACACCGAAAAGAGGGGGGATACCCCTCTCTCGGCGGCTTTTTGGCGGAAAACGAATTCCGCCATGGGACTGCGGCAGATGTTGCCGTGACAGATAAACAGGATACGGATCATAGTTACCTACAGTTGTTTTTTGTTGAAGCGGACAATGCTGACCGTGAGGGCGGCCACGGCGGTGGCTCCCGTGATCACAAGGGCGGCGGTGTAGTCCTTGGGGGACTTCTGGCCGTAGATGAGGGAGTTGCCGTCGGTCAGGAGGGTGGGGAGGAATTTGCTTACCTTGGGGATCATGCCCAAAACCGTGGAGACCAGCACGACACCGCCTGTGCCCACCAGAACCCCCGTATTGGCGGTGCAGAGGGTGGAGAACAGGACGGTGAGGGAGATGACCCACAGGCCGAAAACCCACCATACGAGCGCCGAGTGTGGCAGACTCTTGGCGATGTCGTTATCCCAGTAGTAGGCGTTGTAGGCGTAGGTGATGGCGTAGCACAGCCAGTAGCCTACCGACCACAGAAGGATCAGCACGGTGGACTTGGCGGCCACCACCTTGTAGCGCTCCAGTCCCTTGGTGAGGGAGAGAATGAGGGTACCCGAGCGGTATTCCTTGGTGAAGATACTGCTCTCCAGAAGGACAAAGGCGATGAGAGCCATGGGGATATTCTTGAAGAACTGCACCCAGGAGTCCATGGCGGTGATATTGACCTCGGTGACCGTCATGCCGCTTTCGGCCAGCGTGTCGGCCAACTGCTCCATGAGCCACGGGGTGAGCTTGGCCACGGCGGGGTTCATGATGCCGAACAGGACGAAGAGGATCCCGAGGAACAGAACCCGCCCCGATCGAAGCTGCTCGGTCAACTCTTTTTTCAGAAAGGCAAGCAGGGTCTTCATGACTCGATCACCTCCATGAACATGGTCTCCAGCGTGGGCTCCACCCGCTCCCATTTCACAAGGGGAATGCGGTGGGCCGAGACAAAGCCCAGCACCTCAAAGGCGGGGGTGTCCTTGACAGAGCAGATCAGTTGGTTCCCTGTCCCGCGGCGCACAGCCGGGAAGGCCCCGGTAATGGCGGTGAGGTGGGCTTCGCTGTCGGTCTCCAGGAGGTACTCGTCCTGTCCGAATCGGGACTTGATCTCTCCGAGGGTGCCCTGTACCCTGACGGTGCCTCCGTGGAGGAAGGCCACGTCGGTGCAGATGCGCTCCACGTCGGTGAGGATGTGGGTGGAGAACAGGACGGTGGTCTGCTCGCGGACCGCCAGCAGGATGTCCAGGATCTCCTTACGGCCCAGGGGGTCGAGGGCGGAGGTGGGCTCGTCGCAAATCAGGAGCTTCGGACGGGCGAGAAGGGCTTGGGCAATGCCCAGACGCTGCTTCATGCCGCGGGAAAAGCCTCCTACGCGGTGAGTCTCCTCCCGAAGGCCCACCAGCTCCAAAAGCTCGTCGCGGCGTTTGGAAGTCTCACGCTTATCCATACCGCCGATGGCACCGCAAAAGTCCAGGTACTCGGGGGCGGTCATGAAGGAGTAGAATTCGGGGACGTCGGGTAGGTAGCCGATGTGGCGGTTGGTGGCGGTCTGGCCGTAGACCACCCGCTCCCCGTTCACAAGGATCTCGCCGCCGTCGGCCTTGAGCAGTCCCAGCACCGACTTCATGGTGGTGGTCTTCCCCGCGCCGTTTTGGCCGATGAAACCGAAGATGCTGTTTTCGGGAACGGTGAGGTCCAGCCCGCGCAGGACCTCCTTGTCGCCGAATCGTTTGCGGAGTCCGCTGATGCGCAGCATATCCATCACGAATCCTCCTTGCCCAGAAGGAAGTAGAGGATGGGGCCTACGAAGTTCATGAGGACGAGGGTGATGACCAGCCAGAGGGCGCGGCCACCCCGCTTGTAGGTCTTGTGGGTGAGGATGTGGTAGAGGGTATAGCCGAGAAGGGCAAACTCCGCCACGATAAGGGGGATGAGGAAAGGAAGGAATTCCGTGAGTTGGGTGAGATCAGTCATGTCTGGTGTCCTCCTTCTTCACGGGATCCCGATAGACCTCCACGCACAGGCCCTTACGGCCACAGACGGGGCAGGTCAGACGGCGCATTTTGGGGGTGTGGTAGGCCCAGAAGGCCTCCTTCAGCTTGGGACGGAACACGGTGTGGCATTCGGGGCAGATGTAGGCCACCCGATTGAAGTAGTGGAGAGACACGCAGGTCCCCCACGCGGCGGCGATCACGGCCCACGCGGCAAAGAGCCACCAGTAGCCGCTTGTGATCCACAGGATGATGGATGCCACCTGCAACGCCGACACGGGAATACCCGTGAGCACCATGAACCACCGCAATTTGTTGAGCTTGTTTTTCTGTTTCATAATCTGCGCTATATCACCGATGGAATCAACCGAGAAATTCTCAATGGTCTTCATCTCGCGACGAATCCCCTCCAAAAGCTCCAGCTTGGCGCGGCGTTCGGCCATCTCCTCCCGCAGAGTCTTCTCCTGCTCCTCCAGAAGGAGGGATATGATGCTCTCGGGCTTCTCCTCGGCAAAGAGGGCGGAGATGCTGTTGATGGGCAGTCCCGCCTCCCGCAGAAAGCAGATGATCCTCATGCGCCCCAGATCCTCCTCGGAGTAGAGGCGGCGGCCTCCCTCGGACAGGGTACTGGGGATGAGGATGCCGCGGTCGTCGTAGTACTGGACCGTGCGCACCGACACCCCGCAGAGCTTGGCGATCTCTCCCGTTGTGTATAAATTTGAATGTTGGTTCGTTTGTGACATAGCTTTCACCTCCTTACGCCGCTTATTATACCATATCACGCAGCGTCATGAGCAATACCTCACGCAGGAGGATTTTTTGGGTTTTTGAATTATTTTTTAATTTGCAGTTTATCGGGGAGCTTGAGAATGCTAAATGCAAAATGCAAAATGCAATATGAATGAAGCCTTTTTCTTCGCAAAAGCCTATTCTATGGTAAGATTTTTCGATCTAACACCCGAAAAGCATTGCCATGTATGGAATATCCATAGTCGAAAGCCGTTATCGTACCGCCGCTTCGTTCTTGATTTTGCATTTTGCATTTTGCATTTTTCATTTCGGTCGCAGACCGACAAACCCCAATTTAGCAATCGCCAATTAGCACGGATGTCGGTCACGGAGCACCGCGAAGGCCTCGTCGGCGATCTCAACGGTCTCAGCGATATCAGCGTCGGTGAGGGCGTAGTTGATGAAGTGGTTGTGGTGGTTGGTGAAGAACACGCCGCGGAGGACGCACTCGGCGATCCACTCCTGGTGGAGCCTCAGGGTGGGGTCGTCGGCTATCCGCAGGTAGAACAGGGAGGGGACGCCCGTGGCGCGGAGGTCAAAGCCGTACTTGTGGGAGGTCTCGATGAGGCCTTGGGTGAGCTTGGTTCCCTTCTCAATGAGGAGCTTCGGCAGCTCCAGCCGCTTCATCTTCTCAATGCAGGCGATGGCCGCGGCGAAGGGGACGGCGGACATCCAGTAGGAGCCTGTGTAGGACATGGAGGAGACGGTGTTCTTGAGGAAGTCCTTACCACAGAGAGCCGAGACATTGTAGCCGTTGGCCAGGGCCTTGCAGAAGCAGATGAGGTCGGCCTCAAAGCCGAAGTAGTGATCCGAGCCCGCCAGATCCAGGCGAAAGCCTGCGCGGACGTCGTCCACGATGAGGACGGTGTCGGTATCAGTGCAGAGCTTGCGGACCTGATTCCAGAAGCCCTTGGCGGGGAGCTGGTTATCCATGAAGTTGCCGTGCATGTAGGGCTGGGCAATGACCGCGGCGATCTCACCCTTATAGCGGTCGAACAGATCGGCCAGCTGGTCGAAGTTGTTCCACTCGCAGTAGAGGTTGTGCATGACGTCCTCCTCGATGACCCCCGCATAGTCGATCTTCTGGGTCCAGGGGGCCACGCCGTGGTAGTAGCCCTTGAAGAAGACGATCTTCTTGCGGTGGGTGTAGGCGCGGGCGGTCATGATGGACAGGGTGGTGGTATCACCGCCGTTCTTGGCGAAGAAGGCCCAATCGGCGCAGGCCACGGTGTCCACCAGGAGGTCGGCGAAGTCGATCATAACGGTGTTCGGGAGGGTGGTGCAGTCGGATATGGCCCGCTGGCGGGCGGCGGCGGCGTCCACGTCGGGATCGTGGTAGCCCAGGATATTGGGGCCGTAGGCGCACATATAGTCAATGAAGCGGTTGCCGTCCAGATCCCAGAGGTAGGTGCCCTGGGCCTTGGAGGAGTACAGGGGGAATGCCTCCACGGGGATGTAACAGCCCTCGGCGGGGCCTTGGTGGCCGTAAATGCCCGAGGGGATGACTTTTACTGCGCGCTCAAAGGCGGCGCGGGACTTTTCGTAGGCATGGATTTTTCTCATGTTGCTTCCCTCCTTACGCCAGATAGATGGCCACGCGGTCCAGAATGCGGTTGATATTGTCCACCTGGGACACCATGCCGCCGATGCGGACCTGTCCCATACCCACGGCGACGATGGCGTTGACGTTACCGTCAAAGAGGTCGCGGGCGGTCTTCAGGTCGGTAAAGACCATTTGAGAGGTCACGCCGCAATCGTTCGGAAAGGGGTTGAACATGAGGTGGCTATCCTTTGCGTGGATGGCTACCGACAGGTTGTCCCCGATGCCCAGCTTGATCTTGCCGTCGGTGATATTGGATGCCGAGAACATACCCACCTTGTCGTGGTTGCCGATCTGGACGATGGCGCGGCCGATGACGTAGAGCATGAGGGTGGTGGAACGCTCGAAGAAGACGGGATTGGCGAGGGCGGCGGGATCGGGGCGGAGGTAGGCCGAGAGGATGTCGGTTAGCCTCGTGAAGGTCTTCAGAAGGAAGCCGATATGCAGGAATCCGCTGACGGGGATGGGAGTACCCTTACCGTCGATGAGGTCGTTGAACTTCTCTACCGAAGGGAACCAGAGCTTGATGGAGCATTGATCCACGCCCTTGACCATGGTGGCGGAGCCGTCCTCCATGACGAGGGTGGCCTTGGGGCCGTTCTTGACCGAAAAGCCCACGCGGATGTTCTTGCCCCGCACCAGCGCGGCGGCCTCGGGGTCGAGGTAGAGGAGGTGGGGGATGGCACCGAGGACGGCGTAGAGGTTACAACGAGCGAGGATGGCGGGATCTTTCATGGGAGGCTCCTTTCTTTTGGGAGGGGAATATTCAAATTTGGGTTTGTCGGGCTGCGCCCGAAATGCAAAATGCAAAATTCAAAATGCAAAATCAAAGAGTGGAGTGACGATACGGCAAATTTTTTGCAAACATGATTTACCTATAGGGGAGAACAACT
>JAFULU010000107.1 GCA_017483125.1 Clostridia bacterium | reverse complement strand
TTTGGACATCCTCCTTTGTTATTTTTGATTTGGTTGGCAGACCTCTTTCATTATAACATCGGAGGATTTTTGTCCATATGCTTGTAGCTGAAGCTCTTCTCCTCCCCCGGCATAGCCGGGGGTTTATTTGGCTGTTACCAAAAAGAACTCCGCCCGATTTGCGAGCGGAGTTTCTGTTTCGGTTCAGTTCGCGGCCTTTTCGGCTTCCTCGGCGAGGATGGCCACGGCGGCCTTGAGGTCGTCCCAGGGGATATTCAGGGCGGGGAGGAGGCGGATTTTGGTCTTGGCCTTGATGGGGAGGATGCCTCGGTCCATGCAGGCCTTCAGGATGGCGGAGCTGTCGCCCTCGGTCTCGATGCCGATCATGAGGCCCAGGCCGCTGACCGACCGGATGCCCTTTTTGCCCGTGAGGGTGGTGAAGATATACTCCGACTTGGCCTTGACCTCGGAAAGGAGGGCATCGTCAATGCGGTCCAGGACGTGGCAGGCGGCGGCGCAGGAGATGGGGTTGGCACCGAAGGTGGAGCCGTGCTGGCCTGCCTTCAGGGTGCCGTGGGACTTCTCAAAGAAGAGGGTGGCACCGATGGGGAGGCCGCCGCCCAGGCCCTTGGCGGTGGTGAGGACGTCGGGGGTGACGCCGTAGTGCTGGTAGGCGTAGAGGTGACCGCTTCTGCCGTTGCCCGTCTGCACCTCGTCCAGCATGAGGAGGACGTTGTACTTGTCACACAGAGCGCGGAGAGACTCCATGAAGCTCTGAGTCAGGGGCATGACACCGCCCTCGCCCTGGACGGGTTCTGCCAGCACGGCGGCGCACTTATGAGACTTCAGCAGCTCCTCCACCGAGTCGGCATTGTTGGCCTCGGCGTAGAGGAAGCCCTCGGTGAGGGGGGTGAAGTCGGTGTGGAAGGTGTCCTGTCCCGTGGCGGCCAGGGTGGTGACCGTACGGCCATGGAAGCTATTTTTCAGAGTGATGATGTGGTAGTAGTCCGCGCCCTTGTTGGTGGCGGCCCAGAGGCGGGCAGTCTTGATGGCACACTCGTTGGCCTCGGCGCCCGAGTTGGAGAAGAAGACTGACTTGGCTCCCGTGCGGGTGCAGAGCTTCTCGGCCAGCTTCGCGCCGGGCTCGTGGTAGTAGAGGTTGGAGGTGTGCTGGAGCTTGCCCAGCTGCTCGGTGACGGCGGCCACCCAGCCCTCGTCGCTGTAGCCGAAGGTATTGACGGCAATGCCCGTGGCGAGGTCAATGTACTGCTTCCCGTCCTCGTCCCAGACGGTGGAGCCCTGCCCGTGGGTCAGGACCAGATCGAAGCGGCCGTAGGTGCCCGCCACGTACTGTTTATCGGTATTCTTGATCGAACTCATTGGAATTCCTCCCAAACTGTTTCACTTCAGTTTTTGCGGCAACATACAAAAGCAACTCAATTTTGCATTTTGCATTTTGAATTTTGCATTTATTCACCCATCACCATAGTACCCGCGCCCTCGTCGGTCAGCAGCTCCATGAGGATGGCGTGGGGGACGCGGCCGTCCATGATGGTGACGTCCTTGACGCCCGCGCGGATGGCCTCGATACAGCAGTCCACCTTGGGGATCATGCCGCCCGAGATGACGCCCTCGGCGTAGAGAGCCTTGGCCTCGGGCACGGTGACGCGGGGGATGAGGGTGGTGGGGTCGTCCTTATCACGGAGAATCCCCGCCACATCGGTCATCATGATGAGACGCTCGGCACCCAGAGCCCCCGCGATGTAGGCGGCGGCGGTGTCGCCGTTGATGTTGTAGACGTTGCCCTCGTGGTCGCTGGCCACGGTGGAGACCACGGGGATGTAGTTCTTCTCCAGAAGGTCGTTGATAGGCTTGGCGCGAACCTTGGTGATCTCGCCCACGTAGCCCAGCCGCTCGTCCTTGACCTTGGCCTCGATGATGCCGCCGTCCATGCCCGACAGGCCCACGGCGTGACCGCCCTTCATCTGGAGCAGAGTGACCAGGGTCTTGTTGACCTTGCCCGCCAGCACCATCTGGACGATATCCACCGTCTCCTTATCGGTGACGCGCAAACCGTTCACGAACTCGGGCTGCTTGCCCAGCTTCTTCATCATGTCGTTGATCTCGGGGCCGCCGCCGTGGATGAGGACCACCTTGACGCCGATGAGCCAGAGGAGGGCGATGTCCTCCATGACCTGCTGCTTGAGTTGTTCGTCGATCATGGCGTTGCCGCCGTACTTGACCACCACGGTCTTGCCCACGTACTGCTTGATATAGGGGAGCGCCTGGGTCAGCACCTCGGCGCGCTGGAAGTTGGTGAATTGAAGGTTATCCATGATGTAACTCCTTGGGATGTTTTGGGGATCAGGGGGTAGGCTCAACCGCAAACAGGGCGGTTTTATGCTTGTCCAAAGTAAATCGGACGGTATCTGTGGTCTGTTCTTCCACATCCGTGCCGAACAGAGGGGTAACACGGCAGGTCTTAGGAAGTGTGATGATCTTTTCTCCGGCCTCGGCGGCGTGGAGACCCACGTAGCTGTTACCCACGTAGACCACGTCGCCCGCGGGGGTATAGGCGTGGACTCCGCATTGGTCGCAGAAGTCGCGGATCTCGGCGACGGTCAGGACGGGATGGGAGGGGGTAGCGGTAAGGTAGGGAATGCCCCGCTCACGGCAGAGGGTCATGGCATACTCGCCCGCCTCGGAGGGGGCGGGGAATGGGAAGATGACGGCCTTGTAACGGTGGAGGATGGCTTCCGCGTCCTCGCAGGCGCAGAGGTCGTAGGGAATGCCCGTGTTGCCCAAGGCCATGCGGGTGTAGGGGAGGCTGTTCATGAGGGGGGAGTGGTCGAGGAGGCTTGCGTAGCTCCGCTCGTCGGTCAGAACCGCCACCTCGGGAGTGAGGGCGGTTCCCTTTTCGCGGTGGAGGTCACCGTCGCAAATGGCCTTCATGGCGGTCAGCTCCTCCATGAGGAGGGGGTCGCGGTACCAGCCGCCCCACATATCGAACCACCAGATGGCCGAGCCGCGGGTGAGCTGGTGGGCGAAGCACTTGCGCAGAGCCTCGCGGGACAGCTCTTTCGTGGGGGGGCCCGCCCAGACCGAGGTCCCATTCTCCAGGCGGTAGAGGCCGTCGGGGTACTCCCCGGGGCGGAGGTTCTGGATGGCCTCGGTGAGGTGGGTGCGGATATCGCACTCGATGAAGGGGAGCTTGCCGTGGAGCCTTACCGAGTCCACGGGGATCATATCCGCCCAGTCCATGCCGAAGGCGCGGTTCTGGAGGTAGGCGTTGGGGGAGGAGAAAAAGTCGATATGGGGGGAGTCCAGCAGGCGGCGCAGGGCGTGGGAGCCGAAGAGCACCTTGCCGTTGGATTCCATGGTGTAGCCGTAGAATACGCCCACGATCTGTTCGATGTTCGTAGCCTCCTTGAGGATACGGGCGAAGTGTTCGACGGTCTCCGCCACGGCGAGATTGCAAAACAAGGCGTATCGGCGGGCGTTTTCGGAGGTCTGGAGGGGGGCACCGCGGTCGGTGTAGTCCTCGGGGGTGGGAAGAGTGCCGTTCTCCTCGCCGTACTGCTCTCGGAGCCATTTTCGGTAAGGCTCGGCGGCTACCTGACCAAGGCTACCGCAAAGGTCATGGTGGAACCACTCCTGGGTCTGTCCGCCGCAGAGCTGCCAGCCGCCGATGCGGGGGGCGTAGTCGGCCTTGCGGATATGCTCCACGGTTCGATGTAGGAGCTCCGCGCCGTCACGGCGGAAGGCCTCCGAGAAGATGGCCTCGCGGCGGCCGCCCTTGGGGGTGGGGATCACGTCGTTGGGGTGAGCGTCCACCCAGCTTTTCGGCATACTGACGTAGATGCGGGGAAAGATCACGGCGTCGGGACAGGCAGAAAGGATAGCGCGGACGGCGGTCTCGAACTCGCTGAAGTCGGGGGCGTCGGGATTTTCAAAGGCACCCACGCGGAAGGGGGTGAAGCCCGTGAAGTTGTTGATGGGCAGGGAGGTAAAGGAGAGATTGACGAAGAAGATGCGGTAGCCCGCTTTTGCGAAGGCCGCGGCGTCGCTCCTCTCCTCGAAGTAGGTGGTGTAGGCCATGGGGGTGGCGGGGTGGCCGTCCAGGTACAGGGTGGGACGGTCGCCGATCATGCGGATCTCGCTTGAGAGCATGGGAACACCTCCTTTGGGGTTGGCTTGGAGCCGAAGGATGGGAATGGCTTCTGCGATTTGCCC
>JAFULU010000106.1 GCA_017483125.1 Clostridia bacterium | reverse complement strand
TGAGTAGCCGATAAATGGACATTTCCCGAAGGGAAATGATCTGCTTTCCTCCATATAAAAACCTTTCCTGATCGTGCTTTATAGTGCTTTTCCCAGCGCAGATCAAAAACTTTTCGTGTGGCTACTCATCCGTCACGCCCTAAGGGCGTGACACCTTCCCTTACAAGGGAAGGCTTTCAACGCGGAAACCCAACTCCCCGACAAACCCAAATTGACCATCCCATCAAAAAATAAAGCCCCACAGAAAGGAGATCACTATGAACAACCGCGTATTTCTCATCGTCCTCGACAGCTTCGGCATCGGGGAAATGCCCGACGCATACAAATGGAACGACGAGGGAAGCAACACCCTCGCCGCCGTCCGCAACCACCCCGCCTTTGCCTGCCCCACCATGGAGAAGTTAGGCCTCTTCCACATTAACGGTGTATCCGATCCCGCCGACCTTTTGGGCAAGCCCGTCCCCATGGGCACCTACGCCCGCATGACCGAGTCCTCGGGCGGTAAGGATACCACAATCGGCCACTGGGAGATCGCGGGCATCATCTCCCCCGACCCCCTGCCCACCTACCCCGAGGGCTTCCCCCCCGAGGTGCTGGCCGAGTTCACCCGCCGCACGGGCTACGGGGTCCTCTGCAACAAGCCCTACTCGGGCACCGACGTCATCCGCGACTACGGCGAGGAGCATCTCGCTACGGGCAAGCTGATCATCTACACCTCCGCCGACAGCGTCTTCCAGATCGCCGCCCATGAGGATAAGGTCCCCGTCCCCGAGCTCTACCGCGTCTGCGAGATCGCGCGGGATATGCTGACCAATGCCTGGAACGGCAAGCACGCCGTGGGCCGCGTCATCGCCCGCCCCTTTGAGGGGGAGGCCCCCTTCAAGCGCACCTCCCGCCGCCACGATTACTCCATCCTGCCCCCCGCCCCCACCATGCTGGACGCCATCAAGAACGCCGGTCAAGACTGTATCGCCGTGGGCAAGATCACCGACATCTTCGTAGGTCAAGGCGTCACCGAGACCGTCCGTACCGCGGGTAACGCCGAGGGCATGGCCGCCACCGCCGAGATCGCCAAGCGGGACTTCCACGGCCTCTGCTTTACCAACCTGGTGGACTTCGATATGGTCTACGGCCACCGCAACAACGTGGAGGGCTACGCCAAGGCCCTGACCGAGTTCGACAAGTGGCTCACCGACTTCCTCCCCACCCTGGGAGAGAACGACCTCCTCATCGTCACCGCCGACCACGGCTGCGATCCCGCCACCCCCTCCACCGACCACTCCCGCGAGTACACCCCCATGCTCATGTACCGTAAGGGCATGGCAGGGAAGGATCTGGGCACCCGCGAAACCTTCGCCGATATTTCCGCCACGGTGCTGGACTTCCTCGGTGTTACCGCCGAGGGCTTGTCGGGCACCACTCTGCTGAAATGAGAAAGGCATCCGCTATGATCATCCCCAAGCATCTCCCGCGCCTGTTCGCGTGGGGACTGTTCCTCCTTTTGACGGTATTCTGCGCCGTGACCGTCCTGTCCGCCGCCGAGACCGCCGAGCCGCGGATCCTCAACGTGCGGGACTACGGCGCGGTGGGTGACGGCGTGACAAACGATACCGCCGCCATCAACGCCGCGGCGGCCGACCTGCGGGACGGGGAGACCCTGTATATCCCCGCGGGCACCTACCTTCTGCGGGAGTACGGTGAAATGGACATCATTCTGATTCAGGACAGGCGGAATATCCATATCCGTATGGAGGACGGTGCGATCCTTCAGCTGGATACGGTGGAGGATTACGCCATATCCGATCAGAACCACCACTTCATCCTCCATCTGGTTCGCTGCGAGAACACCACCGTAACGGGGGGTGCCATATACGGCGATAGACTCCGCTACACGGGAAGTATGCACGTGGTGCAGGGCTACGGTATCCGTATGATCGACTGTAAGGATCTGACCGTCCGCGGCGTGGAGATCGCCTACCTGCGGGGGGACGGCATCATGATGTTTACGGGCATCAAGAACCCCGACGGAACGAGAGAAAAATGTGAGAATATCACCGTGGATAACTGCCACGTCCACGACTGCCTGCGAAACGGCATCACCCTGTCCTCGGTGGACGGGTGCGTGATCTCCAATACCGTGATCCACGGGATCCGAGGCAACGCCCCCGAGGCCGCCGTGGATATTGAGGCCGAATTCTCGGGCACCGTCAATAAAAACGTGCTCATTGAGGGGTGTCGGTTCTACGACAACGGAAAGCTCAGCGTGGCGGTGACAGGCCCCTCCCGCAATATCTCGATTTCCTCCACCTCACTGGAGCAGCAATTCTCCCAGGGGGATCAGGGAGACGGCCTGACCCTGTCCGATTGCACCGCCGGCCTGGTCTGCGTATCGGGCAAAAACGCCGTGATCGAGGACTGCCATATCTACCAGCTCCGCCTGTATGGCGGTCACGTGATTTGCAGAAGCACGGTATTCGACGGCACCCCCCACCCCTCCGCCGAGGGGAAGGATAAGCTGATCCCCTTCCGCGTGCTGGTCACAAAGTCCGACGGAACCACGGTTGGGCACTTTGAGAGCTGTACCTTCCGCGGCCGCCGTCTCTGCGCCTTGGGCGGCTGTATCGTTTTCTGCCATACCCCGCCCGCCGAAATGACCTTCACAGACTGCGGCTTCAAGTCCTGCGGACTCATCCCCTTCCTCGGCCATCTGGATACCACAGAGCGGGAAGGGTGCTTCTTTGACATAGGCTGGGCACTCTGGCTCTGTATACTGGCCGTGGCGGCCTTGATCACCTTCCTCGTCCTGCGCCGACGGAAAAAGAAGATCTGGGTCAGCAAGCCCGCTACTTAATCTCATTAAGTTTCGTCTCACCTATTGACAATCTCTTCCGATTGTGCTATAGTATAAGTGCACTACTCCAAGTGGTGCACTTATTTTGATTTTTTTAGACAAGCACCGTAACGAAACCCAAAATTTCGCGTCTATATGAGTGAAGCAATCAACCAAGAAAGGAGAGATCACCATGCAAGCACCGATTCTGGAGCTGAAAAACATCGGTAAGATCTACGTATCCGAAAACAACGTGGCCGTGGGTATCCGCGGGGTCAACCTGGCCTTTGCGCGCGGGGAATTCGTGGCCGTGACGGGTAAGTCAGGCTCGGGTAAATCCACCCTGCTCAACGTCATCAGCGGTATGGACACCTACGAGGAGGGCGAGCTGTACGTGGAGGGGGAGCCCACCTCCCATTTCCTCCAGAAGGACTGGGAGGAGTACCGCAAGCAGTACATATCCTTCATTTTCCAGGAGTACAACATCATCGAGAGCTTCACCGTCCTGCAGAACGTGGAGCTGGCCCTCATGAACATCGAGGACCCAAAAGCGCGCCGTGAGCGGGCCATGGAGTTGCTCCGCCGCGTGGGTCTGGAGAGCCACGTCAACCACAAGGGAAGCAAGCTCTCGGGCGGTCAGAAGCAGAGGACCGTCATCGCCCGCGCCCTGGCCAAGGACTCCCCCATCCTCCTGTGCGACGAGCCTACGGGTAATCTGGACAGTAAGTCCTCCGCCGAGATCATCGAGCTGCTCCGCGAGGTCTCGCGGGATAAGCTGGTCATCATCGTCACCCACAACTTCGAGCAGGTGGAGGCCTACGCCACCCGCCACATCCGCATCTTCGACGGCGCGGTGGAGACCGACCATACCGTCCGCCCCGCCGAGGCTGTGGCCGATACCCCCGCCGCCACCGCCGCCGCCCCTGTTCGTAAGATCAAGCATACGGTTCGCAGCGGACTCCATCTGGGTCGGGTGCGCTTTGCCGCCACCCCCAAGCTGTCGGTGTTCCTCTGCATCCTTATGACCCTCACCTTCCTCACCATGACGGTCATCACAAGCCTCACCTACGAGTCCCGTGAGCTGTTCGAGGACAAGACCATGTTCACCCATATCCCCGGCCGCGCCGTCATCGTCCGACGGGACGGTGCCATCATCACCGACGCCGAGCTGGAGGAGCTGGCCGCCAAGATAGGGGCCGAGGATTACCTCCACTACGACAATATGCTGGACGAGACCGTCCTCATCATGATGGGGGATGACTACGAGTGGGAGTACTACCATTTCTCCTTCGGCTACCCCGCCGAGTCGGTCACCCTTGACGAGGGCCGCTACCCCGAAGCCTTGGACGAGGTCATCATGGAGGTCCCCATCTCCCTCAAGCCCTTCCTGGGGGCGAACGGCTTTACCGAGCGAAACGAGGAGATGTTCGGTGCCAACTACCGCGTGGTAGGTGTCAAGTACTACTACGATAACACCCGCGAGCCCCGCCTGCTCTTCACCGAGGAGGGCTACAAGCTGGCCTCCGCCCTGGCCTTCTTCCATCAGCAGAGCGGTAACTTCTCCTATTCGGTGTACCTGTATGACAAGAACGACCCCGACAATATCATGCATCAGAGCGGTTTTTCGGATACCTACGTGGACTTCACCATGGAAAAGGGCACCTACTTCATCAATTCCCCCGATTTCAAGCAGGATCTGAACGCCTTCCTGCGCCGTAACCCCGAGCTGACCGCCGCCGACGTGGGGGTCAAGACCGAGCTGACGGGTAGCTTCTACAGCTACCGGTACGACTACGACTGGGGCTACTGGGATATGAGCCGGGATATCGCCATCATGCCCGGGTACGGCTACGGCGAGCAGGCAAAGATCACCTACTTCTTTGATGAGTACACCCACGCCGCCACCATGACCGAGGCCATGAAGACCTTCTTCCTCACCCGCGCCTACAACGATCAATGGGACGAGGAGAACAACTGCATGGGCGGCTTCAACGCCGTCATCCTCTCCCCCGACATTGTGCTGGACTTCCTCCACGAGCACTACTACACCGAGGCCTACACCCAAGCCTCCCTCTTCTTTAGCAGTGACAGCGAGGCACATGATAAGGTAGAGACCCTCCGTGAGCTGGGCTATACCGCCGTGGTCACCGACGAGACGGTGGAGCCCGACGTCATGGAGCTCATCGAGACCAAGCTCTCGGCGGGCCTCATGGCCTTCCTCTGGGTGCTGGCCATTGTCTTCATCACCATGTTCCTCTCCCTCTGCTCCTCCCGCGCCATGAACGCCACCCGCGGCGACGTGGGCATCATGCGCTCCATGGGTATCCCCACGACCGTGGTCAAGATCAGCATTTATATCCAGACCCTGCTGGCCCTCATTCCCGCCGCCCTCATCACCGCCGCGGGCTGTATCGCCATCTACCTCATCCCCGAGACCAACGATATCTTCCCCTTCCTCCACGGCTGGGACTACGCCTTCATCGTGGTGGTCATGGTGCTCATCGCCCTCAACCTTGCCCGTAAATACGTCCATAAGATGTTCAACCAGAGCGTCAAGAAAACACTCCGCACCGAGAAAGGAGGCTCCAAGTCATGACGAATACTCCCGTCCGCATCACAAGCGCGCATAAATACTACAACCGCGGGAAGAGCAACCAGCTCCACGTCATGGATAACGTGACCCTGGAGCTTCCCGAGCAGGGTCTGGTGGCCATCTTCGGCCGCAGCGGCTGCGGTAAGACCACCCTCCTCAATACCGTGGGCGGTCTGGATAAGATCGCCTCGGGCTCCATCGAGCTGTTCGGTCAGAACATCAAGGAGAATACCGATACCCTGCGCAACAGGTACGTGGGCTACATCTTCCAGAACTACAATTTGAGCCTCACCGACACCGTCTACGAGAACGTGGCCGCCGCCCTCCGCCTCTGCGGACTCACCGATGAGACCGACATCTCCGAGCGGGTCATGGCGGCTCTGTCCAACGTGGATATGGCCAAGTACCGCGACCGTACCCCCGATACCCTGTCGGGCGGTCAGCAGCAGAGAGTAGCCATCGCCCGCGCCATCGTCAAGTGCCCCGCCATCATCCTGGCCGACGAGCCTACGGGTAACCTGGACGAGGCCAACACCGTCCTGGTCATGGATATTCTGAAGGAGCTGTCCAAGACCCGCCTTGTCCTGCTGGTCACCCACGAGGCCCATCTGGTAGATCACTACTGCGACCGCGTCATCGAGCTCATGGACGGCCGCGTGGTCTCGGACCGCACCAATCAGGGAGCCAACGGCTACGTCACCCGCAATAAGAACCACATCTACCTCGGCGAGCTGGAAAAGTCCGAGACCGCCGCCCCCGGGGTGACGGTGGAATACTACGGCGAGCCTATGGGGGAGATCAAGCTCCGCATTGTCAATCAGGGCGGTAAGCTCTTCCTCAAGGCCGAGGGGACCCCCGTCAAGCTCCTGGACGAGGGAAGTGAGATCCAACTCATGGAGGGCGTTTTTGACGAGACCCCTGCCGAGCTGGCCACCGCCCACGGACGTACCTTGGATATGTCCCGCCTTACCCCCGTGGAGGGCAAGACCTACGGCCGTCTCTACCATTGGAAGAACGCCGCCGCCTCCGCGTGGCGGGAGAACTTCGGCAAGAAGCAGAAGAAGGGCAAACGGCTCCTGCGGGCCTGCCTGTTCCTCCTTGCCGTGGCCCTGGTTTTCATGACCGCCGCCTTCGGTGCGGGGATCGGCGCGTTCATAGATATGCGTAAGGACCACAATGAAAACGCCTTCTATATTCCCTTGGAGCCCGATACAGACTACGGATTTCTCCGCAATGATATGGGCAACCACGGTATGGAGTATGCCCGCATCATGGGCGGAGACCCCCTGTACGATGTGGAGTACCTCAACTTCCGATCCGCCGCCTTCATGACCGCGGATTCGGTCTACCTCAAGGCCCTGGGTGTCCTGCAGGATGCCATCCACGCCGAGGGCCTCACCGCCGTGGCGGGAGAGAACACCCTCAAGTCTCCCACGGATATCCTCATCACCACCGCCCTGGCAGATAAGATGCTGGAATCCTCCACCGTGGGCTATCTGGACGAGTACACCGACCTCATCGGTATGGTCTCCATGGGGACCTACTATGAGCTGGGGAACATCCGTCTCCGTATCGTGGGCGTGGTGGAGTCGGATACCCTCACCGCCTATCTGGACAGCCTCACCTTCACCCGCCTCGTCCTCGGCCGCTACATGTATATGCCCGTTACCTACGCCTCGAACGTGGGTCTGACCCTCCCCGAGGGACAGGTCGCGGTCATCGACGAGGGCCTGGCCTCGGTGGATAACAAGGTCGGGGCCACGGTCACCGTCAACGGCCTTGAACTCACCGTCGGTCAGGTGTTCAGGCACTATACCGACCTTGGCCAGTACCCCGACTACGTGCAGGAGGTTTTGGGCGAAAAGCTCATCCTCACCCCCGAGGAGTACCGCAAGACCCTCCCCGAGGGCACCGACGAGACCGCCGCCTTCTGGGAGTGGCTCCTTGACCATTACTTCAAGCATATTCCCTCCTTCTATCAGACCATGCTCCAAAGTGTCCAGCCCCACGACGATATCCTCTTTGAGGAGTGGGCCGTGGCCGAAAAGGGAAGCGTTGCCGCCTACCTCTCCCTCATGGGACAGGACGTCTACATGGGCTGTGCCGCCTACCTCTACAAGCAGGACAAGGGCACCTACCCCACGGCGGAGGAGCTGAACCTCTACGCCGAGGAGAATATCGCCGCCGTCAAGGCCATGATGGAGCGGGACAACGACTTCTTCAAGGAGTACGACCGCTACATGGAGCAGCACTGGAACGGGAACTATAAGGAGACCTACTACTACGTGCTCAGCGACGCCGACTACCTGAAGCTGGCAAACGGCGCGGGCCTCTTTGAGAACGTGCTCATGGAAAGCCCCTACAACGTCTGGGACTACGGCGACGGCCCCTACTACACCAACCACCTCATGATCTCCTCCTCGGATCCCGCCGCGACCGCCGCCTACCTCACCGAGAAGCTGGGGGAGGACGGCTTCATTACCCCCGACGATATCTTCAATCAGCTCTTTGCCGAGATGCGTAAGGGCGTGCTGATCACCGTTATCACCGTAGCCGCCGTGATCGCTCTCATGTGCCTCTGCGTGTTCTTCATCATGCGCTCCTCCTTCATGAGCCGCGTCCGCGAGGTGGGTATTTTGCGTGCCATCGGCGTCACCAAGAAGAACCTCACCTTCCGCTTCGCCGTGGAGACCGCCCTGCTGCTTCTCCTCACCGTAGTGCCGGGCTACCTCCTCTCCTTCTGGTTCATCGGCTCTTTGAGCGGCGCGCCCCTTCTGTCCGAGATCTTCTATTTCCCCCTGTGGCTGGGCGTGGGACTCTTTGTCATCCTGGCCGCTGTCACCCTTATCTTCGGTGCCCTCCCCGCTATCACCCTTCTGCGCAAGACTCCCAGCGAGATCCTTTCCAAGTACGATATTTAATCCTTTTTGGGCTGCCGCGACCTGCGGCGGCCCTTTTTCTGTGAATTATGCGTTCACCGTGAAAACACCCTGTGAATATGTGACGAAATACTGAATCTAGTGGGGACATTTGTTGGAAAAATCAAAGAACGTCTTGACATTTTATGCGGTTTGTGGTATCATGTAGGAGACAAATCGAGGGGCCAAAAGCCACCCGATTTACCGCGTTTCCATAACGGTGACCAATCGAAAGAAAGGAACATACAGACATGAAAAAGACCCTGAAACTCCTGACCCTCCTCCTGGCACTCGTCATGATGCTCCAGATGGTGCCCCTGTCGGCCCTGAGCGTTACTGCCGAGGAAGCAGGGGAGACCGAACAAATTACCCCGACCGAAGACACGGTTTCCCTGACCGTGAATTACATGGAGTGGAGAGACGCCACCAAGGCCGTCGTGCTCACTCCTCTGACCGATGGCATGACCGTTGACTGTAACTACATTCTGGTCCGCCTCACCCTGAACGCCATCCCCGAGACCGCTACGGCTCAGGTTGACGGTGTGGACGTAACCACCAAGATCGTCAGAAAGCAGGTTCTGGTGTACATTGAGCTCATCAACGGAGCCCACCGCTTTGACTTCACTCTGACGAGCGGCTCCGAGACCCTGACCCACAGCTTCTACCTGAACGTGGCAGGCAACGATTCCGCTTATCCCGAGCTGAAGGTGGAGGGCGCCTCCGCCATGCTCCTGGGTGCCACCAACGAGATGGTCATCACGGGTAAGAATCTGGAGTCCGTCGGAGAGCTTGTGGTGGATATCTCCATGACCCCCTCCATCAAGGTAACCTCCATTGATATCGCCAAGGGCCTGGTGGGTACCTACTCCTGGTATCGCGGCGACCTCCGCCTCATCCTTGAGGTCTACGACGCCTCCAAGATCAGCGGTGAGATCCTCGCGACCATCCGCTTCAAGACTCCCGTGAGCATGACCCCCGAGGCCGAGCTTTCCTGGACCGTGGATTCCATTGTCGTCGCTCCCGCTGAGGGCGAGGAGCTGGGCACCACCGATACCTTCCTCGGTACCGTCATCCAGCCCGAGACCGAGATTCCCGTGACCGGCGGCTACACCGTTGAGCCGAAGGACCCCTACGCCGTGGGCAACACCGAGCAGACCCTGGTTGTGAAGGACCCCGAGGGCAATCCCGTTGCCGGTGTCCCCGTCTACGGTAAGGACGGTGACGAGGACGTTCTTTTGGGTGTGACCGACGAGAACGGCGAGATCAACACCGACTTCTTTGACGGCAAGGGCACCTTTGAGATCTTCGTAAAGGACGAGAACGGCGTTTCCTCCTTCGTGGAATCTGTCTTCTGCTACGATCCCGTGGGCCCTGCCGACGGTAAGCCCTACGGTCTGCTGATCAGCGGTGCCGAGAATGGCAAGACCTTCTCCTGGATGAGCAACTATGCGTTCACCGCCGAGGTCCCCGCGGTCCTGCTGTCTGCCTCCGCGGATATGGCCGATGCCGTGATCTATACCGGTACCTCCTTCGTACAGTACTACCACACCTCGCTGGCCGCTAACCGTGTCAATACCGTCACCGTGACGGATCTGGCACCCGGTGTCTACTACTATCAGGTGGGTGACGGAACTGTTTGGTCCGAGCCCATGGCCTTCACGGTCAAGGAATCCACCGCCGGCACTCCCGTCAGCTTCGCCATCACTTCCACCGCCGACGCGGTTAAGCTCGCTCTGGTGACGGGGGCTATGGCCAACAGCGGCGTACAGTACGACTTCGCTGTGCAGACCGAGAATCTGATCTCGGATCCCGCTACCTATGACGCATGGCTGAACGCCATGGCCTCTTACGAGTCCTTCGGCGGCCTGGACGTGCTCCATGCCACCACCCGCGAGAACGGCGGCTCCATCCTGAACAACGAGGCTGTTTACAGCTACAGCGTATACGGTAACGTCTTCGTGGCGATCGTCAACTATACGTCCGATGAGGCCGAAATGGAAGCCGCGCTGAAGGATATGACCATGGACGCCAAGGCAAGCGACTACGATTACCGCGTGTTGATCGTGAACCGTTCCCCCGCCGCCACCGATGCCGAGGCTACTGAGGAGCTGGCTGCCGAGCTGATCCCCACTGCCGCTGAGCGTGCCTCCATGGATCTGGTGGTTTCGTGTGACGGCAACGGCTATACCCGCACCGAGTCCCTCTACAACGGTGTTCCCGCTGAGATCAACGGCGTGACCTACATGATCTGCGGTGCCTCCGATGCGTACAACGTCCTGTACGTTACCGTCATCGCCGATGAAAACGGCCTGACCGCAACCGTCAACAACGTTCTGGAGGACGGCAGTGTGGAGGTTGTGGATACCTTCTCCAAGGTGCGTTCCGTCTGTGCCGACGGTGCCCACCTCTTCCGTCTGGGTGTCAACACCAATTATCTGGTCTGCGACCACTGTAACGCAAAGACCAAGCTCAGTGACCTTGTTGGCATGATTGCCGTCAATGACAATCTCATGTATTACACCGGAAAGGGCTTCCGCAGCGGTTGGATCGAGTACAACGGCAAGACCTACTATATGGATACCACCTACTATACCGCGGTTGACGGTGTCCGGAGAATCGGTAGTTATACCTACGTCTTTGAGAACCATGTCCTCGTGGAAGGCGCATGGGTCAACTACGGTGAGTACAAGAAGCTGGCCTGGGGCGGTAAATACCTGACCAGCACCTGGCATACCCAGGCCGGAAAGACCTACTACCTGCTGGAGAACGGCGCGGCCGCTGTCGGTACGGTAGAGATCACCGAGACCAACGAGAACGGCGAGACCGTCACCGAGACCTATATCTTCGATGAGGACGGTGCCCTGATCGGTAAGGCATAAGATCCCATACTTGCAGACTGCTCTCACGGGGGCAGTCTGCAAAACGCTATATACCCCGGGAAAGGAGGCGCGCCCTGCATATGTCTGATCCAATTCTGTTCACAGATACCCAGAATACCTTGTTTTGTATGCTGGCAAGCACTCTGTTTGACCGTAGCTTCACCCCCTCGGAGGATACCGATTGGATGGATGTGTTGCGGGAAGCCAACGCCCAGACGGTGATCCCCACCGTTTTCTATCATGCACGTGGCTCGTTTATCCCCGAGGATCACATGGCGGAGATCAAAAAGATCCTGCGTGGTGGCGTGATGCGGGATATGCTCATTCACAATGCCCATACCGCTATTCATACCCTCATGACCCAAAACGGGATCCCCTACGTGATGCTCAAGGGGGCTGCCTCGGCCTGCTACTATCCTCAAACCTTCCTGCGGAGCATGGGTGACGTGGATTTCTACGTCCCCTCCGAGTACCGCGAGGCGGCGATCGACCTGCTGCGGGAGCATGGCTTTGAGGAGTCTTCGGGAAACGAGGCACTTCACGGGACGTGGATAAGGCGCGGTGTCCGCTTTGAACTGCACTATGACCTCCCGGGTATTCCCGATGGCCCCATAGGAGAGTCCGTACGGGATCTGTTCGGGGATCTGACGCAAGAGAGCATCCTGACCAAAACCGATTCCGCCACCTTTTTTCGCCCGTCCCCCCTCCATCACGGCTTGATCCTTCTGCTCCATACGCAACAGCACCTTCTCTGTGAGGGGATTGGCTTGAGGCATATCTGCGATTGGTCTGTCTTTGTCAAGGCTATGGGAGATGGCTTTACTCCCTTGCTTCGGGAGCCTCTGGAGCGAGTGGGCCTTTGGCGTTTTGCCCGAATCCTTTCTTTGGTAGCCGTGAAGGCCACGGGACTCCCCGAGGAGGAGTGGATGACGGTGGAGCCCGACGACAGGAAAACCGCCGAGGGACTTCTGGCCGACATACTGGACGGCGGAAATTTCGGCTTTAAGGACACGGATCGCAGCCGTGTGTATGAAAGTCAACTGATCTCGGGTCAAAGCCCCGAGGACGTGAAACGCTCCCGTGTGGGTAACGGGTTTTCTTCGGTGAACCGCTGGGTGAGGGATAAATGGCCCGCCGCGCGGAAGTGTCCCCTGCTTCTGCCCTTCGGGTGGATCTATTTCCTCTTCCACCGCTTGTTCGGCGTTATGACGGGGAAGAAGAAGAGACTGCGCGTCAAGGATACGCTCCAAAACAGCCGTAAACGGCAACGCATATACCGACGCCTTGGCCTGTTTCAGCCCGAAGAGCCCTCCAAACGTCATTAGTCCGCCGTCTCTCCCCGTGAGAGCCATAGAAAGGAACTGACTATGAAGCCCGTCTTTGTTCCAAACTATTATGAATCCTTCCGCTGTATCGCCGCCGCCTGTAAGCATTCCTGCTGTGTGGGCTGGGAGATCGACGTGGACGCCGATACCCTTGCCTACTACGATACCGTAACAGGCGAGATGGGAAAGCGCCTCCGCGCCTCCATCGACCACGAGGCCGACCCGCCCTGCTTCAGGCTCACCCCCGACGAGCGGTGCCCCTTCCTCAACGAGAGCGGCCTCTGCGACCTCATCACCGAGCTGGGAGAGGAATCCCTCTGCCACATCTGCGACGATCATCCCCGCTTCCGTAACGTCCTTTCCGACCGCGTGGAGCTGGGTCTGGGACTCTGCTGTGAGGCCGCCGCAGAGCTGATCCTGTCCCAAACCGAGCCCTTTTCGGTGGTGGAGCTCCCACCCGAAAAAGCCGCCCGTGAACGCCACGCCCATGAGGACAGCGAGGCGCTTGACGATCTCACCGACGCTCTGATTGCTCACCGTAAAGCCCTCCTCCCCCTGCTCACGGATCGCACCAAGCCCCTGGCCGACCGTATCCGTCACGTTTTCCATGAATGCGACATAGACTTGTCAGAGAACGGAACCGATACCTTCGGGAGCTTTTCCGCAATCGCCGCCCTCCTGCGGGATATGGAGCGGCTGGATCCCGCTTGGGATGCCTACCTCGACGCTCTGGAGGAGCTGACCGAAGACCCACCCGCGGAATTGAACGGTGAGGCCTCGGTCGCTTACGAGAATCTCATCTGCTACTTCCTCTACCGCTACATGACAACCGATGCCGAGTACTGGCCCAACGCGAAACGCACCCGCACCGCCTTTGCGGTCCTCTGTGCTCTCATCATCCACGCCATCCACCGCGCCACGGGAGGGAAGGACCTTGACTCCCTCTGCGAGACCGCCCGTATGTTCTCCTGTGAGATCGAGTATTCCGAGGAGAATCTGGAAAGACTCATGGAAGCGGTGGGGGACGCCCTTTTCTGATACCAATTTCTAATCCAAAGGAGAATTCCCATGCGTATGGTTCTCTTGACCGCCCTCGGTGTGGGCGGTGCCACCGTCATCGGTGCCTTGATCGGCTTCATCTTCAAGAAAGCCTCCCACCGCTTCTCGGATATCGTCCTGGCCTTCGCCGCGGGGGTCATGCTGGCCGCCGCCGTGCTGGGTCTGGTCATTCCCTCGGTGGACTACGGCTTTGCCATGTTCGCCCCCGCCCCCGAGGAGAGCGTGTCCCAGCTTCCCGCCAAGCTCATCGCCCTGGGCATGACCGTCGCGGGCATCTTCGTGGGTGCCCTCTGCCTCAACCTGGTGGACCGCCTGGTGCCCCACCTCCATAAAATGGCCGACGTGGATCAGGAAGCTCACCCTACCAACAAGAACGCGGGCAAGGTCCTCCTCTTCGTCATGGCGATCGCCATCCATAACCTCCCCGAGGGTATCGCCGCGGGCGTGGGCTTCGGCTCGGGTAATACCGCCGAGGCACTCCTCATCGCGGGGGGTATCGCTCTCCAGAACATCCCCGAGGGTATGGTCATCATCGGCCCCATGCTGGCCGCGGGCATCAAGCCCGGCAGAACCTTCGCCATCGCCCTGGGAACGGGACTGGTGGAGGTGATCGGTACCCTCATCGGCTACTTTGCCGTCAGCGTCTCGTCGGCCATCCTCCCCTTCGCCCTGGCCTTCGCGGGTGGCACCATGCTCTACATCATCAGCGATGAGATGATCCCCGAGACCCACGCCCACGGGTGCGAGCGAGGCGCGACCTACGCGCTCTTGGTGGGCTTCTGCGTCATGCTCATATCCGATATCCTGCTGGGATAAGCCCGCCGCGAGGATCGACGTGCGATTATTCCCGAAGAGAAGAAGACCCCTACGGTGTGTAGAGGTCTTCTTTTTGTTTGATTGAGGGTGTTTCAAATTTGGGTTTATCGGGCTGTTGGGTTTCCTCGTTCTATGCCTTCCCCAGCGGGGAAGGGGGACCGCAAAGCGGTGGATGAGGAGAGCAAGTTTCCGCTCGGTATCGGGTATATTTTTTCTTGGCG
>JAFULU010000105.1 GCA_017483125.1 Clostridia bacterium | reverse complement strand
GGTGCCGACGCCGTCTACCTGGCGGGTCAGCAATTCGGTATGCGCTCCCAGGCGGGCAACTTCACCGTCCCCCAGCTCTACGAGGCGGTGGAGTTGGCCCACAGCATGGGGAAGAAGGTCTACCTGACCCTCAACACCATGCCCCGCACCCACGAATACCCCTACTTATACAAGTTTCTCGACGATCTCCGCGGCTGTAAGCTGGACGCCTTCATCGTGGCCGACCTGGGCGTCATGGCCACGGTGCAGGAGATGCTCCCCGACATGGAGATCCACATCTCCACCCAGGCCAGCATCATCTCCCCCGCCGCCGCCCGCGCCTACG
Source organism: Clostridia bacterium (assembly GCA_017483125.1). GTDB lineage: Bacteria > Bacillota > Clostridia > Oscillospirales > CAG-272 > CAMEON01. The sequence continues at coordinate 1,243 of JAFULU010000105.1, read as the reverse complement.
CCCGCATGGGTGCCCGCCGTCTGGTGCTGGCCAGAGAACTTCAATTCCATGAGATCAAGGCCATCAAGGAAGCCCTGCCCACGGATATTGAGCTGGAGGCCTTCATCCACGGCTCCATGTGCGTGTCCTACAGCGGCCACTGTCTCCTGGCCAATATCATGACCGACGGCCGCGACGGCAACCGCGGCACCTGCTCCCAGCCCTGCCGCTGGAACTACACCATCTACGAGGAGAAGCGCCCCCACTTCCCCATCCCCGTGGAGCAGACCGAGCTGGGCACCTTCTTCATGTCCTCCCGCGATATGTGCATGATCGAGCATATCCCCGAGCTGATGGAGAGCGGCATCGACTCCTTCAAGATCGAGGGCCGCATGAAGTCCGCCTACTATACCGCCGTGGTCACCAACACCTACCGCATGGCCATGGACGCCTATACCAAGGATCCCGCGGGCTACAAGTTTGACCCCGCCTGGATGCGGGAGCTGGACAGCGTCTCCCACCGCGAGTACGCCACGGGCTTCTACCTGGACGATCCCATGAAGGAGTCCCAGCTGGTGCAGGGCGGCCATTACATCGGCGAGAAGGCCTACTACGGCACCGCCCTGGAGACCGATTCCCCCGAGGCGCAAGCCGAGCTGCAAGCCCTCCTCGACATGAAGGTGGCCTACGAGACCGCCGACGGCCGCCTCTACCGCTTCATGGAGAAGAACAAGGTCCGCGCCGCCGACCCCGCCGAGATCATCTCCCCCGGCAAGACGGGAAAATTCTTCTACGTGGGCGAGCTGTACGATACCCAAGGCCGCATCCGCGCCAATATCCCCCATCCCCAGATGATCTTCTGGGCAAGAGTCCCCTTCGAGGTCGTCCCCGGGGATATTATGCGGGTGGGAACGAAACGGGACGTTTAAAGCGGTGGGCTCGCGTGTAGGGGCATGAGGCTAAAATTGCAGTTTATCAGTATAACAAGATGAGAACCGCCCCCTTCCCCTCATCCGTCACCCGCCGTTTGCGGGTGCCACCTTCCCCCAAGGGAAGGCTCAATGGGGAGACCGCACTTTTTCTATACCCGACAATGCTTTTGGCTTTGTTGCAGAGAAAGTGGGGTATCAGCCGTAAGCCTTCCCTTGGGGGAAGGGGGACCGCGAAGCGGTGGATGAGGGGAAGGGTTCGGTTCTGTTCCTGCCCCACCGACAAACCAAAATTTGAAATCCACAAGCTTTTTTCCTCCATCCATGAAAGATTC
>JAFULU010000104.1 GCA_017483125.1 Clostridia bacterium | reverse complement strand
TACCGTGGCAGGACACTACAACTTGGGTGACTTCAACCACCACCGCGCCTGCGACGACTCCGCCATGCTGGCCGCCATCTACTTCTGTATGCTCCGCGACCTGGACGAGCAGGACGTCCGCACCTACGACAAGCTGGTGAGCGAGATGGCCGAGAAGACCGACCCCTTAAAGCTCCGCCCCTACCACCAGGTGATCCTGGTCAAGAACCCCACGGGACTGAAGAACCTCTACAAGTTGGTTTCCTACAGTTACTTAAAGTACTACCGCCGCAACCCCCGTATCCCCAAGACCGAGCTGGAGAAGCACCGCGAGGGTCTCATCATCGGCTCGGCCTGCGAGGCGGGTGAGCTGATGCGGGCCATCATCGACAACCGCCCCGACGCGGATATCGCTGAGATCGTCAAGTTCTACGACTACCTGGAGATCCAGCCCATCGTCAACAACCGCTTCATGATCGCCGAGGGCAAGTTCAAGGACGATGAGGAGCTGCGGGACCTCAACCGCAAGGTGGTGGCCCTGGGCGAGAAGTACGGAAAGCCCGTGGTGGCCACCTGCGACGCCCACTTCCTCAACCCCGAGGACGATATCTACCGCAAGATCCTCCAAGCGGGCATGAAGTTCAAGGACTTCGACAAGGACAGCGGCCTCTACCTCCGCACCACCGAGGAAATGCTGGAGGAATTCTCCTATCTGGGGGAGGAAAAAGCCTTTGAGGTGGTGGTCACCAACACCAATCTCATCGCCGACATGATCGAGGACGGCATCCGCCCCTTCCCCAAGGGTACCTTCAACCCCGAGATGGAGGGCGCCAACGAGGACCTGGAGCGCATCTGCTACGAGACCGCCAAGTCCCGCTACGGCGACCCCCTCCCCCACATCGTACAGGACAGATTGGAGCGCGAGCTTCCTTCCATTATTAAAAACGGCTTCGCGGTGCTCTACATGATCGCCCAGAAGCTGGTGGCCTATTCCGAGTCCCAAGGCTACCTCGTCGGCTCCCGCGGCTCCGTCGGCTCCTCCGTCGTGGCCAACCTGGCGGGTATCTCGGAGGTCAACCCCCTCCCGCCCCACTACTGGTGTCCCGACTGCAAGTATTCCGACTTTGAGACCGCCAAGAAGATCGGGGTCTTTTCGGGCTTCGACCTCCCCGATAAGACCTGCCCCAACTGCGGCCGTAAGCTCAACTACGACGGCCACGATATCCCCTTCGAGACCTTCCTGGGCTTCTACGGAGATAAATCCCCCGATATCGACCTGAACTTCTCGGGCGAGGTGCAGGGTAAGGTCCACAAGTACACCGAGGAGCTGTTCGGCGCCGAGAACGTCTTCCGCGCGGGCACCATCGGCGGCGTAGCCGAGAAGACCGCCTTCGGCTTCGTTATGAAGTACCTGGAGGACAAGCAGATCAGCGTCAACCGCGCCGAGGTCAACCGCCTCTCGGCCCACTGTGTTGGCGTCAAGCGCACCACAGGCCAGCATCCAGGCGGCATCGTGGTGGTGCCCAAGCATCTGGAGATCTACGATTTCTGCCCCGTCCAGCACCCCGCCGACGATCCCAACTCGGATATCGTCACCACCCACTTCACCTTCGAGTACCTCCACGATACCCTTCTGAAGCTGGACGAGCTGGGCCACGATATGCCCACCAAGTATAAGTATCTGGAAAAGTACTCGGGCACCTCGGTCCTGGACGTGCCCATGAACGACCGCTCCATCTACGAGCTGTTCCTGGGCACCAAGCCTCTGGGAGCCTCCCCAGAGGAGATCGGCTGTACCCTCGGCACCCTCGGCCTTCCCGAGCTGGGTACCCGCTTCGTCATCAAGATGCTGGAGGAATGTAAGCCCCAGACCTTCTCGGACCTGCTCCAGATCTCGGGCTTGTCCCATGGCACCGACGTCTGGACGGGCAACGCCCAGGAGCTGATCGCCAACGGTACCTGTAACATCTCACAGGTCATCGGTACGAGAGACGACATCATGCTGGCCCTCATCCGCTACGGAGTGGAGAAATCCCACGCCTTCAAGATCATGGAAATGGTGCGAAAGGGCAAGGGACTGACCCCCGAGTTTGAGGCCGAGATGCGGGAGGCCAATGTCCCCGACTGGTACATTTCCTCCTGCAAAAAGATCAAGTATATGTTCCCCAAGGCCCACGCCGCCGCCTACGATATGTCGGCCATCCGTCTGGGTTGGTACAAGGTCCATATCCCCTTGGCCTTCTACTGCGCCATGTTTACCGTCCAGCCCCTGGGCTTTGACGGTGCCCTGGTCATGAAGGGCAAGAAGGCGGTCGCCGACTACATCAAGGACATCGAGACCCGTTCCCAGAAGAACGAAGCCTCCCCCAAGGAGACCCAGAGTCTCCCCGTCCTCCAGCTGGTCAACGAGGCCTACGCCAGAGGCATCCGATTCCTCCCCGTGGACCTGGAAAAGTCCACCGCCGACGAGTACGTCCCCGAGAACGGCAAGATCCGCCTCCCCTTCTCGGCCCTGGCCGGCCTGGGAGAGAACGCCGCCGCCAACATCGTGGCCGCCCGAGACGAAGAGCCCTTCTTCTCGGTGGAGGACATGAAGACCCGTGCCAAGCTCACATCCGCCGTGGTGGAGATCCTGCGGCAGAATCACGTGCTGGACGGAGTCAATGAGACGGATCAGATGACTATGCAATTTTAGAAAGAAGGTGTCAAGAATGAGTCGTATATTCAAGGATGAATACAATAAAGTTGGCACCCATTTGCTCATTGTCAACGAGACAGAGATCATTATGACCATCTCCGAAATAGAGAGCATTATAGGGAAGAAACTTCCTGCTTCCGCACACGAACATCGAGTTTGGTGGGCCAATCATGAAAACAACCCCCAATGCTTTTGGATGCGTGCTGGATACAAGATTGAAAGCCTTTCAAGTAGTGATTTGAAGAAAAAGATCATCGTTTTTCATAAGATTTGAGGAGATTTGATATGCACATCCCAACTTCTCCCACCACCTACATCGACGTCCTCCCCTTCGCCGACGCCCTCACCCAAGCCCTCCTCCCCCACCCCGACTATGAGGTGTCCGACTGGCTCTACGTCCCCAACCGCTACGACGAGTACCGATACATACTGGGCACGAGAGGGAAGCGCCCCGTCATCTGCGTGGGCATCAACCCCTCCACCGCCGCCCCAAATAACCTTGACCCCACCCTCAAGTCCGCCCAGCGCATCGCCCATGCCAACGGCTATGATTCCTTCCTCATGTTCAACGTCTACGCCCAGCGCGCCACCCGCCCCGACGATATGGAAAAGATGCGCAACGAATGGCTCCACGCCGAGAACATGAAGGCCTTCCGGTACCTTCTCTCCATCGCGGGAGAGAAGCCCGCCGTCTGGGCGGCCTGGGGAGCCATCATTGAGAAACGCCCCTATCTGGCCGACTGTGTCCGCGAGATGGTGGAGCTGGGGAACACCGCGGGAGCCGTCTGGTACCATGCGGGCCCCATTTCGGTGAAGGGCCACCCCCACCACCCCCTGTACCTCAAGAGCAATACCCCTCTGGAACCCTTCGATACCCCCGCCTACCTCCGCGCCCTCCCGTGATCCTCTTCGTATTCCAACGCCCCCCATCCTCCCAAGAAAGGAAAACCAGTCATGAAACGAAATCAGCTCATCCGACTCCTCGCCGCCTCCCTCCTGCTTCTGACCCTTCTGGTTACCGCCGTGGCCTGCAATCAAGGGGACAAGCCCGCCGAGGACACCACAGCCCCCGACACCATTGAGACGGTCCCCCCCGTGGACACCACAGGCGAGCCCGAGACCGAGCCCGAGACGACTCCCACCGTCTCCTCTGTGAAGTTCCCCGCCTCCAAGCTCCCCGATTACGCCAAGTATACCACCGCGAACCGCATCAAGGAGGTGCTGGGCAGCCGCACCACCTACGCGGTCACCGCAAACGGTACGAAATACTACGCAAACGGTGAGCTCAAATCCGGCTGTGACAGGATCGTTGCCAAGAACGCCGACGGTACCCTGACCCTGAACGCCACCAGACTGGGCTCGCTGGTCGGTAAGTCCGACCTCACGGGCACCACGCCCGAGGAGATCGCCAAGGCTCTGGGCATGGGCGTCGCGGTCTACGACCATAAGCTGGTGCTGTTCTACGAGGGCGCGGAGCCTCTCCATACCTACGATGACCTCTACACCTACGAGGCCATGTACCTCTACATGACTAACGCCGCCGAGGAGGAGATTGTCAACGCCTTCATCGACCTCCCCTCCCGTATCTCCAACGACGTCAACAACTCCATCTTCTATACCGCCCCCGACCTGAATCTGGGCATCCAGACCTCGGTCTACTACGCCCAGATGGGTCAGATGAACGGCCTCGCCGTAGGCCCTGCCCTGGTGGCGGGCGAGGGTAAGCACCCCGACAACTTCACCACCGTCCGTATCTACAACGACAGACAGACCTGCATCACCCAGTTCCTGGCCTTTGATCCCTCGGTCAAGGGTGGCGTGCAGGTGGCCGCCGCCAAGGTGGGTGACGAGGTGCTCATCGCCACCGCTCCCTTCGCCGCCCATGACGGTAGTGACGGGGATATCCGTGTCTTCGATGCCTTCGGTCTCATTCGCATGACCGTCAACGTCCGCGACGTCATCCCCGGCCCCCACTATATCGTGACGGGTCACTTCGCCGAGGGTGTTTCGGATGAAGTCCTGCTGGTGGCCTCCCAGACCACCAACGATAAGGGTGAGCTTCGCTACGCCATCCTCTCCCTCTCCGACGGCTCGGTCATCTCCGAGCATACCCTGGACTGCTCCTTCGCCCTGACCGAAGAGAAGGCAGGGGTGAACGTGGCCCTCTCGGTCCGCAACAGCGGCGAGGCCGATTCCGTGATTCTCTACTTCCATTCTGTCCAGGCCGTCTACGAGGGCAACGCCCAAAAGGCCGACTTCAAGACCGCGGGCATCCGGCTCCCCGCCGACGCCACGGGTGTTTCGGCCTCCAACGTCCCCGGCCAGAAGTACATCGTCGCCCTCCCCGCCCGCGAGGGGCAGGAGGTCCTGTCTTTCCTGACGGTTTACGACGAGAATTCCGCCGCTACCGAGCTGGACGTGGGCTTCCGTGAGAACCGCTTCTTCTCGGCCTACTACACCGACGGCTACAACGACGATAAGTACGTCTCCCGCGGCAACTTCTGTCACATCCGTACCGACCTCTCCAATAACGTTCTGAATAAGCTCGGTAAGGCCTCGGACAACGCGGGGGTGGACACCGCCTTCGATTCCTCGCTCTACGCCGACTACACCTTCTCGGCTACCCAGCAGTACGTGAATGCCCTGCAGAACGAGTACCTCTTCCTGGAGCCCTGCTTCACCCACCGCTGGAACAAGATCCCCGCCACGGGTAAGCTGGCCTCCTACGTAGACCCCATCACGGGACTCCAGAAGTACGTCTCGGTGGGTAAGGCGGGCGAGTACATGGACTACAACGAGATCGGCTCCTCCTTCTACGTGGGCACCTACGCCGACGGTATTCTGGATCTGGCCAAGCTCCGCGTGTATCCTCTCCGCTCCTTCCTGCAGGGTACCGCCGTGGCCTTCCGCGGTGACGGTGCCAACCCCGAGCATCTGGTGGGTGTCTCCCCCGTCCACGAGCATGAGATCGACGTGGCAGGCTCGGTAGGCGACTACAATCCCTACATGCTGGAGGGCTTCCGCGGCTATATGCTGGAGCGCTACGAGAGCGTGGAGAAGATCAACGCCGTCTTCGGTACAAGCTTCACCGACCGCGCCTCCATCGACGCCCCCCGTGACAGCGGCCGCGGCGCATGGGACGCCTACTCGGGTGCCTACTTCGCTGAGTGGACCCTCTACAACCGCGCCATCGTCTCCAAGCGCATCATGGAGGCCTACCGCGAGGCTCTGCTGGCAGGCTATCCCCCCGAGGCCATTTCGGCCCACCAGATCCCCGAGGGCGAGGCCGTGGCCGGCTTCCTTGGCGAGGCCCATACCCGTCTGACCCCCATCGACGTGGTGCTGACCTGCGGTACGGCCTACGGCGGTACCCGTTACGGCAACCTCGGCCGCAAGAACAATCTGGTGTACAACGCCCACATGATGGGCCACAGCAACATCTCTCTGGGTGAGTACGGCTCCCTCCACGAGAACCCCAAGTCCGCGTATAACCAGCTCAAGAACCTGTGGTCCAACGGCCTGCGTATGGTCCACCACATCACCTTCAACGATAACCAGGCCAAGGCCGAGGAAGAGGCCATCAAGATGCTCATGGCCGACAACGAGCCCCGCCCCGGCTACACGGGCGGTACCACCAACTCGGTGAGCGTGACCCAGAACGGCAAGGCCTACAACATCATTCAGATCGGCGGCGGTGCCGACAGCGAGAGCACGGGTCTGCTCAAGTCCATCGACTCGACCGGCAAGTGGGAGGGCACCGTCTACCTCGTCCCCTTCCATACCCAGATGGCCGCCACCGCCATCGAGGCCCTGAACACCCCCGTGGAGGGCACGCAGAATCAGTTCACCACGGGTGAGCTGACCACCATCAAGAACTCGGATCAGGTGGAAATCACCTTCGCCGCCGCCAAGAATAGCGACGCCCGCGCCTGGGTGGAGATCGCTACCTACTACAAGGGCTGTCTGGTGGGGGATTCCACCGTTACCTACGAGCTGACCGACACCCTGACCCCCTACCGCTACGTCCTCTCCAACCAGCTCTACGGAAGCGGGCTGGAGGTCAAGGTCACCTTCCACACCGAGGCGGGTGACGGCTCTATGGACAGCATCAAGGTGGAGAGCCTTCGCGGCACCCTCCAGACCGAGACCTGCGCCTTCTCCTACTACGATGGCGGTTCGGCCTACCGCACCAACAAGCCCCATCAGGGCGGCGTCACCTTCGACCTGCTGGGCCGTGAGATGCTGGGCTGATCCCCTCGGATAAAAATACGCGAAAAGGGCGGGGAACCCCCCGCCCGAAAGAGACCGCATATGAAACACGTCACCGTTGCTACCTATAATATCTGTCACGGCCACTACGCGGGCTACGACTGGAAAAGGATCGCGTCCGTGATCCGCGAGGCGGGAGCCGACATCGTGGGCTTTCAGGAGATTGATATGCTCACAGGCCGCACGGGCGGGCTGGACACCATCAACGAGCTGACCGCCGCCACGGGATTCCCCCACGCCCTCTTTATCCCCGCCATGGACTACGACGGGGGAAAGTACGGCACCGCCATCCTCTCCCGCTACCCCATTGCGGAGAGCGGCACCCTCCCGCTCCCGTCCGCCGACTACGAGCCCCGCGCCTTCGGGTGGGTCACGGTAGAGCTTGAGGACGGAGCACCTCTGACCCTCCTCAATACCCACCTGTCCTACGAGTCCCACGCCCAGCAGAGTATCCAGTTTACCTATATCGCCGATTGGATGGGGAAGCACCTCCCCGAGGATACCCCCGCCGTGCTGACGGGTGACTTCAACACCGATGACTTCACCGCCTTCACCCCCGTGACTGCCCTCGGCTTTGCCCTCGTCAACTGTACCGACCGTGAGTTCAAGACCTTCCGAGGAGATCCCGTTGCCATTGACAACATCGTCTACCGCGAGGGGATCATGACCCCCGAAGCCTTCGGCATGACCGACAGCGACGCGTCGGACCATAACCTGTTGTGGTGCCGATTTCAGCTGAATTGACAAAACCCCCGCCGGGAATAGCCTCGGCGGGGGTATTTTTATGGGAATATCGGTCAGTTCTCGCGCTTCCTGCACAGGAGCAGAACGAATGCCAGACAGGGAAGCAGGGAAAGCCCCATGACAGAGCCGCACCCCCCCTTGGGAGCATCGGTAGGAATCTCGGGGGCCTCGGTAGGCACCTCGGTGGGGACGTCGGGGGCTTCGGTGGGGGCTTCGGTAAAGGTCTCGGCAGGGATCAGCAGGGCATAGAGGGTCATGTTGCCCGTAATGGGGGTGGAAAAGTCGAACTTGCTGTCCGCGTGGCAGTCGGGGGAGGTGTACCAACCGTCAAAGCGGCTTCCGTCGTCGGGAAGCTCCACGGTGGGGGCCTCCATACAGGAGCCGACAGTCACGTTCACGTCGGCAGGCTTCTCAAAGGGATAGCCGTCGATCTCAAAGGAAACCGTGTATTTGTCCTCCTCATCACCCTCAAAGAAGAAGTCGTAGGTATACAGACCGGCGGCGGGGGCGGTGAAGGTCTCGCCGTCCTTGTAGAAACGGCCGCCGATCTTGTAGCCGAGAATGTCCTTTTCCAGCATAGGATCGTAGATGGTGCCACCGTCGAAGGTGAAGCTCTCGCCCTCGGACAGCTCAACGCCGACAGTCATTTTCTGCAGAGTGGTCAGGGTGCCGACCGACGGCTCATCGTACTGGGTCAGCATGAAGCATCGGCGGGCATCGTAAACGTAGGGTTGATCCAACAGATAGGTGTAGGCTTCGTCCAAAGCGGCATAGCCCTTGAAATCCCACGTGTAGCTGTAGGTCGTGTTGGGCATAGAGCCTTCAAAAACCGAATCAATGAAATCCAGGGTTGCCCAGCAGACCAGATGCTCGCTCTCCCAATAGTTTCCATCCACCATGGGAGCGTCCTTGACGTTGCTGGCGGCATCCAATGCCTCGCTCTTATGGGCAATGCCGTAGGTGCCCACATCGGAATTCTTCACGTTGAAATTCTTGGCGTGACCGCCGTTCTTGGCGTTGCCGTTGGCATCCACAGCGATGACCTTCACGCCCTCGGGGATATTCCAGTGGGCGCGGAAATCTTCTACGGACATACCCTTTCCGCTATTGAAACGACCCTGATAGGCCTCCAGATACACCATCCACAGCACCACGACCTCACCGGGAGCAACCATGCAGGTGTCGGGGTTCGTGGGGCGGAGAGAGAGGTCACCGAAGGGCAGAGTAGGCTCGGTGGGTACCAGAGTAGAGCCATCCAGATAGTCACCGCCCTTGATGGGGGTGTACTCGGTGATCTGATGCTCGAACTTTTCGGAATCACGCTTGTTGCCGTTGTAGATCACCGCGTAATCGTAGAGATCCAGCTCCTTGCCGGAATTGTTGTAGATCTCAATGAACTCAAAGCAGTCGGCGGATACGGTATCGTCGTAGCCGTTGGTGTTTTCGGCCTTGCCCTGACAGTCGTTTGCAATTTCGGTAATGATCCAGTCCGGGGCGTCCGTCTGTCCCGTGACAGCCTCATCGGCAAAGGCAGTCAAAGAGAAGGAGGACAGGAGCAACAGGGAAGCGGTCAGAAGGGAAAGCAGCTTTTTCATGGTTTTTCTCCTTTTTTGGAAAATTCATGGGATCGTGCAGGTGCTTACTCGTCGTTTCCGTAGGTGTCCTCAAAAAATTTCAGTTGGTCATTGGCCTCCTTGGCCTGCCTCGACACGGGAGGCTTCAGCCCCAGATGCTCGTAGGCCAATCTGGTCACGCAACGCCCTCGGGGGGTGCGCTGGATGAAGCCCAACTGCATGAGGTAAGGCTCGTACACGTCCTCAATGGTGATGGCCTCCTCGCCGATGGTGGCGGCCAGGGTGTCCAGACCCACGGGGCCTCCGCCGTAGAAGCTGATGATGGCCTCCATCATGCGGCGGTCGGTGTTGTCCAGACCCAGCTCGTCGATCTCCAGGCGATCCAGCGCGTACATGGCGGCCTCCTCGTCGATCTCGGCCTTGCCCTGCACCATAGCGAAGTCACGGACCCGCTTGAGCAGACGGTTGGCGATACGGGGAGTGCCGCGGGAGCGGGAAGCGATCTCCAGAGCACCGTCCTCCGAGATGGGGATCTCCAGAATGGAGGCACTGCGCTTGACGATCTCGGAGAGCTGCTCGGGGGTGTACAGCTCCAGCTTGAGGAGCACCCCGAAGCGGTCGCGGAGAGGGGTGGTCAGCTGACCCGCGCGGGTGGTGGCGCCGATCAGGGTGAACTTGGGCAGATCAATGCGGATGGAGCGGGCGGCGGGACCCTTACCGATGATGATGTCCAGGGCGAAATCCTCCATGGCGGGGTAGAGGATCTCCTCCACCATGCGGGGCAGACGGTGGATCTCGTCTATGAAGAGCACGTCACCCGCGTTGAGGTTGGTGAGCAGAGCCGCCAGATCTCCCTGCTTTTCAATGGCGGGGCCTGAGGTCACCCGCAGATTCACCCCCATCTCGGCGGCGATGATGCCCGAGAGTGTGGTCTTACCCAGACCGGGAGGGCCGTAGAGGAGCACGTGATCCAGAGAGTCTCCCCGCATTCTTGCGGCCTCAATGTAGACCTTCAGATTCTCCTTGGCCTTGTCCTGGCCGATGTACTCCTCCATGCGGCGGGGACGGAGAGACACCTCGGCCTCATCCCCTGCCTCGTAGGAGGGAGTCACGATGCGATTCTCGTAATCGGTGTCGCCGCGTTCATCGGCAAACCCGAAATCCATATCAAAATCCTGCATAATTCAGATCATGGCTTTCGCCTTGCGAAAGCTTCCTTTCTTGCGGAATTGGGGCTGGTTTTGCTAAGCAAAATCGCCATCGCTCCGATGGCGAAAGCCACAAAACGCTGTTTGAAAGATTAATCTTTCAAACGTCCCCTCCTTACTGCTTCATGAGCTTCTTCAGGGCTTCCTTGATGATGTCCTCGATGGACAGAGCCTGGGTGTCAATGCTCGCCAGAGCCTTCTGGGCCTCGGCGCGGGTGTAGCCCAGCACCAGCAGAGCGTCCATGGCCTCGCTCGTCTTGCCCCTGGCAGGCGCGCCTGCCGCCTCGGCGGAGTGATCCAGCACCGCGGTGGAGAGATCCTCGTCGATGGAGGTCTCCTTCATGAGCTTGTCCCGCAGCTCCAGGATGATGCGGGCGGCGGTCTTGGGGCCCACGCCGCTGGCCTTGGAGATGGTCTTCTTGTCCTCGGTGCAGACCGCCAGGGCGAACTTCTCGGGGGTCAAGAGGGACAGAATGGCCATAGCCGCCTTGGGACCAACGCCCGACACCGAGATCAGCATCTTGAAGGAGGACAGCTCCCGCTCGTTTCCGAAGCCGAAGAGCTCAATGCCGTCCTCGCGGACAGAGAGGTAGGTGTACAGGGTCACCACGGGGTTCTTGTCTCCGCGGCGGGGAAGGGCGCGGTAGGTGTTCTCGCTGACCGTCATTTTGTAGCCAACGCCCCCCGCGTCCACCACGGCCATATTGAGGGTTGCGGCGACCAGCTCGCCTTTGATGTAGTAGTACATACAGTCTCCTTTTGAAAGCAGGAGCCGTCACTATGAAGAAACGGCCCCTGAACGGATATGGGAAGTCGCGGTTACTTTTTGCCGCCCTTACCGCCGCCTTGGGGCTTCTGGCCCTGGGGAGGCTGCTTGGGGGTGGGCTTCTTGGCCGCCTCGGGTGCCTTGGGGCGCACCTTACCGTACTTGGCGGCCTTGGCCTGCTCGATCAGCTCCTCGGAGGTAGGCTCGGACACGGGTGCCCCGATATCCCCCTCGGTGATCTCGGCACGGTACTCGGCGGTAGCGAGCGCGGGCAGCTCCTCCCCCTCGATCATGACCAGCTTGCGGAGGACGGGAACCCGCTTGATAAAGGGGTACGCGATGAGGATCAGCACGAAGATGATGAGGCAGGTGACCGACACCGTAATGCCCAGCGCGATGGTGGCGGGCATATACTTCATTACGATCTCGTGCTCACCCTCGCCCTCCACGTAGAAGGAGATCAGGGCGTTGTTGGCCTCATAAAGCTCCACCTTTTCTCCGTCCACGTAGATGTTCCAGCCCTCGTCGTAGGGGATGGAGGTGAACATGAGCTGACGCTCGGTCTCGGTGGTGACGGTGCCGAAGATGTGGCTGTCGGTGGACTCGCTGTCAATGACAAACTGGGTCTGCCCCAGACGGGTGAAGGCGTCCTTGAAGGTCTCCATATCAATGTAGTAGATGTAGGAGTCCTTGGGGATGACGTAGAGGTTGTTGGAGTCGTTGTCGATCTCCACCTTTAGGTAGAGGTTACCCGTGGTGGACTCGCCCAGCGTGACGATGCAGTTGGACTCGCCGCCGCCGAAGGTGCCCTTGGAGCTGTAGCTGGCGTTGGCACCCCCCGTCTTCTCGTTGACCGCCAGCTTGACCTGACGGAGGTAGCGGTTGGGGTAGAAGAAGTACAGCTCGGTGTCCTCGGGGACGGTGTAATCGTAGTACAGGATACCTGCCTTGGTCTTGTCGTCGATCTTGTAGGAGTGGTGACCGTCGGCGGTGCCCACGTTGATGTTCACAACCTCGGGCTCTCCGTTCTGGATGGCGGGCTTGAAGACCTCCACGGTCTCGGTCTCCCCCAGCATGACGGTGACCATGGCGTTGAGACGCTCGTAGGGGTTGTCGTAGTCGTTGTAATCAAAGGTCAGCCAGCCCTCGGCCACACCGTAGGCGAAGGACAGGGCGAACTCGTTGAGGTCGACGTCGTAGTTTCCGTTGGGGGTGTAGTCCTCGGGATAGCCGTAGTCCTCAGGGGTGAAGATGGGCTCACCGTAGTAGGCCCGCTCGTCGTCGTTGGTGATGAGGTACTTGATGCCCAGAAGGGAATCGTTGACGGGGGTACCCGCGTCGTTGCCCGTCACACCCAGATTGTAGCTGCTCCAGTGGGAGCGGGAGGGATAGCCCATGCTCCGCAGGAAATCAATGGTGTCGCGGTTGAGGGTGGAGGTGGAGCAGGAGAGACCCTTGATCTTCAGGGCGAAGTTGTCGTTGGTCTTGCGCATGTAGGTCTTCTCCATGCGGTAGAAGCCGTCGTCGTACTCCTGCACCGTGTCGGTGATGGGGCGCAGGGTGTCGATCATGTTGTTGTAGCGGGAGTACTTGGAGAAGGTCACGTCCTTGTCCAGCTGGTGCAGATCCGACAGGCCCGAGAGGAAGACCTCCACGCAGACCAGAAGCAGCAGCACCATGGCCACGGTCTCCTTCTGCCGCTCCTTGACCTTGCCGTAGAGGGATACCAGAATAAAGTAGGCGAAGAGACAGCCCAGGGTCAGCCAGATGGTGGCGAAGGGACGGATGACCATCTTTTCCTCCTCCTCCACCAGAATGTCGGTGAACTTCTGGAGGATGACGGTGTAGGCACCGATGCCCACCACGATGCCCACCAGAGACTGACGGGAGGTGTAGAGGATCTGATCAAAGGCGCGGTAGCCCAGCACCAGGAGGAAGAAGCACAGCATGAAGCTGTAGCGGTAGTTGAGCCAGTTGGGCTTCTGGAAGCCGTGCCAGATGAGGTCGATGGAGGAGGTGGCAAAGGAGGCCACGAAGAAGAGAATGAGGATGGCGGCGGCCACCTTCTCCCGCAGGGAGAACTTCTTGTTCATGAAGAAGGCGGGAACCGTGATGAGGGTCAGCACACCGCAGTAGACGAAGGGCAGACCCTGGGGGCGCACCGTATCGTAGGAGGAGGGAAGGAATTTGTAGAAGAACTCGAAGAGATCGAACTTCTGGGTGACCGCCCAGTTGGGGTTGGAGAACTCGTCCTTACCAAAGGTCAGCGCATAGCGGGCGGACAGGATGGCCAGGGCGGCGATTCCCACCGCCAAAACCGACCAGGCCGCCACACGCGCGACCGACTTGATGAAGTGAGCCTTCTCGCCGAGAGGGTTGTTCTCGTTGTTCTGATTGTGGGCGAAGTACCAGTAGAAGCAGTAGGCCAGGGTAAAAATCACCGCCATGTAACCGATGTAGAAGTTACTGTGGATGGTGATGGCCAGAGCGAAGACGTAGAGACGGAAGCGGCCGTACTTGATGAGGGACTCAATGCCCAGACAGAGCATGGGGAGCCACAGCACCGCGTCGATCCACATGGAGTTGTGCTGCTGCACCACGCAGTAGGAGGACATGGCGTACATCACCGAGAAGACCACCACCGCCAGACGGTTGGGCTCCCCCGCGGAATGCTTGTGGAGGTAGATGCCCATGAACAGACCGCACAGCCCCGCCTTCAGAAGGAAGAGCAGGAGCAGACCCTCCAGCATGAACCGCTGGGGCAGAAGAGCCAGCAGCATGGCGAAGGGGGAGGCCACGTAGTAGTCGTAGATGCCGAGGAACTCACCGCCCAGGTTCCGTGAGAAGGAGTAGAGCAGGTCGGCCTCGCCGTGGAGGATGTCGTACAGTCCCTCGTAGAAGGAAACGTACTGACCGTTCAGGTCCAGCACCAGCACGGTACCGTCACCGAAGGGGTAAAGCTGCTTCCCGATGAGGTAGATGAGGTAGAACAGCACCATGGGAATGACCGTGGCGAAGAGGAGATACCCGTACTCGCCAAGGGTCCTGTCCCAAAGAGATCTCACGGTATTCAGAGGCTTGAGCAGCCCGTTTTTGCCCAGCTTGGGGGTGTTTTGAGTGGAATCCATGTGTATAGCCTTTCTTTCGGTTTGCGAAATAGGGGTGCGGAGGGGAAGCTCCGTATCTCATGAGGCTCTCCCTATGGGAGAGCTGTCGCCGACGGAGTACGGCGGGCGACTGAGAGGGAAGATGTCCTGCGAAAGTCCTCTCCGTCATGATGACGGC
>JAFULU010000103.1 GCA_017483125.1 Clostridia bacterium | reverse complement strand
TGGCTCGGTTGGGCAAAAGGTATTTTCAAATTCTATATACAATAAAAGCACCCCTCGTTCCGAAATGGAGCGAGGGCTTGTCTTTTTGAAATATACTGAAACAAATATTTTCACTAACCTCTTGACAATGGAAAATTTATGTGATATAATAACCATACATACTGAAACATTTTGTTTCTCGGAGGCGTTATGCGAAGACAAGACGAATCGAAAAAGAGTGTGATACTTGATTTCATCGACGAGTATTACAACGAATATAACGAGATCCCTGCAGTAAGAACTATCGCGGAGGGCACGGGTATTGCTTTGGCAACCGTGCATCGTTATCTGCTCTCGCTCAAAGAAAGCGGTGAGCTTGAATACAACGGTCGCAAGTCGATCTCTACCAAGCGCATTGATTTGGAATCGCGCCACGCTTCTGCTCCCGTTCTCGGTTACGTCCGCTGCGGTGAAGGCGAAGAAGAAACAGAGGAAGTCATCGAGTATATCCGTCTCCCCGAAAGTTTAGTCGGCACGGGAGAGTTTTTCGTGCTGATCGCAAAGGGCGACTCGATGATCGATGCGGGTGTGAACGAAGGCGACTACGTTGTTATCCGCAAGCAAAACACCGCAAGCGACGGAGATTACGTTGTGGCTCTCTATGAAGGTCTTAACAATCTCAAGGAGCTTGTCGTCGATAACGGCAGATACATTCTTCGCTCCTGCAACGAGGATAAGGAAAGCTATCCCGATATCTATCCGAGAGATCTGAAGATACAAGGAGTTGCGGTCTGCGTAATGCACCGCTTGAAGAAAAGGAGGTAGTCGATGCCCCAAAAGAAATACGATCTCACCTCCGATAAAGGCAGATTTGAAAAAGATTTCAAGACGGAGGCTGACCGACAGAAACGATTGGATGAGATCGTCAATGCAGACTATAAGCAAAGAACTTTGCCGAAGAAGTATAAGCTTCCGACATTCGATTGTCCCGCTTGTCGCGCGAAGAATATTATGTTCGCAGGCGATGCCGTGGCAAAAAATGAAACGGTACTCTCACTTCTTGAAGAAAACGGCATAGCTGATTATGTTATCATTTGTCCCAAGTGTAAGCAATACATAGGTGTTCGTCGTCATGTCGGAACCGAAATGATTTACCGCGAATTTCGTTCTCTCGCTCCGTATGTTCGATTTGAATACGTTCACGTGTTTAATCACAGAGTTACGGGCATATATGAAGTTCCTCCAAGCTCACTTGTATTTGAAGGCGTAATCAATGACGAAATCGGAGAGCAACAAGAAGAAGTGAGAACCATTCATTGTGTGCTGTCCCCCAAAAAGCCACGCCCGCGCTCTCGCTTTGAATACGCGCCGAGTTATTATCAACATAAAATTAAATAACACATATTTTTAGTGATCCATCCTCCCATCTGTGAATATGGGATCTTAAGGGTAGGTATCAGTTACATATCATCACACGCATAATCGGAATGCAAATTCTATTATGTTTTGTTGTGGCGGTTGTAAGTGATACCTGCCCTTTTTTTGTGCTTTCAATGTCGAAATTTATCGAAAGAAAGGAGAACGAAAATGAAATTTACTTCAAAATGATACGGACTTGTAGTCCGTCTACTTTTCTTGACAAGCACTGCATTTGTGGACACAAAATGCGAAGGTGGGGAGAACCCCAGACCCCCGTACTAAAAAATTTATAATAAAAATTTATAGCAAAGGAGTAAAAGCAAAATGAAACAGACAGAGGAAAAAGAAAAAGGCGGGCGCAAGCGCACCAACCTCGTCAAGGTCTATTTGAATGATGCCGAGTATGAAAAGCTTTGTAAAGATGCAGCGACATTCAAACGTGACAAGAGCAAATATCTGCGCTTGCTCATCGAATGGATCGAGCCTGTTGCACCGCCCTCGGTGGAAGTCAAGGAGTTCACCCGCGAGCTTCGTCGCTTGGGCGTGAGTTTGAATCAGATCGCCGTGAGGGCGAACACGCTTGGCTTTGTGGATGATCTCGAATACCGCCGCTATGCCGACGAGGTGATGAAGGTGCTTGGTGCGATCCAACAAGAGTACGCGAAGAAAGGAGTAAAGCTAATTGGCAACCACTAAAATTTGGGATGTGAAGGCGCACGTCAGCAAGCTGCTCGCCTACGTTGCTAATAAAAACAAAACCACAATGGAAATTGAAAATGGGTTCGACGATGAAGAAATGCGGCTCGCCGCCGAAATGCTTGGACTGCCGTCCGATCATTTTGCTACGGAAGAAAAGAAGTTCGTGACGGGCATCAACTGCACGCCCGAGAATGCCCACGAGGTTATGCTGACGCTCTTGGAGGGTGTCTCGCCCTCAGACATCCAAGCCTACCACGGATACCAATCCTTTAAGCCCGGCGAGGTAACACCCGACGTTGCTCACATCATCGGCATTCAGCTTGCTAACGAACTGTGGGGTGAGGACTTTCCCGTAATTGTCTCCACCCATATTGACAAAGGACACGTACACAATCATTTCTGCCTTTCGGCTTCGGGATTCTCGGGCAAGCGCTATCACGATTGCAATGCCACCTATCAACTTATGCGCAAGACCTCTGACCGACTTTGCAGGGAGTATGGATTATCTGTGATCGAGAACCCGAGCAAGGATAGGCACAAACACATTGCAGAGGTTCACGCAGAAAAGAAAGGCATCCCTACGATGCGGGATCAGATACGTGCCGACATCGACGTGGTAGCAAGACGGGAATTTACTATCAGAAACTTTTACAACCGTATGAGAAGTCTCGGATATACGATTGAGCAGCGCGGCAAATTCCTACGCATCAAGCCATACGGCTATGACAAATTCTTTCGCTTGGACAAGCTCGGCAAAGGATATACCGAGGAGGATATTGAAGCGAGGATACGGAATAACGCTCACAATCGCCAATGGACACCTATCCCATATTACCAACCAATCTTGCGAGAGAAACCAACGGGACTTTACGCGCTCTATCTTCACTACTGTTATCTGCTTGGAGCGATACCCAAGGAGATCCCAAATAACCCCGAAGCCTATGCCGCCATCAAAGAGGACGTGCGCCGCGCCCGTATGTACTCGGAGCAGGCAAAATTCCTCGGCAAGTATTTCCTTGATACGAAGGATGATCTCATACGACACGCGCTCAAGGTTCGTGCGCAAATGGAAGCGCTCTGCAAGGAACGGCAGAAGCTCCGCAACAAAATGCGATGGATGAAGGATCCCGCCGAGATGCAGCCGATACGTGATCAGATCTTTGCCATCTCGGACAAGCTCAAGCCGCTTCGCAAGGAGTACGCCATGTGCAAGGATATTTACGACCGCAGTGATGATATTGAAAAGACCGTCGAGCGCATTGAATTTCCGCAGCTCGTGGAGCAAGAAAAGCGGAAAGCAACGCTCAAAAAGAATGGACGCGAGGATAGATAAAAGCACGGTCTTGATTGTATTATTTCCTTACTGCCCGAAGAAGCAGTTTTACGGTCTTGACCGAGTGAAAACAGCATTTTTCCGTTTCTGATATCCCAAAACGTATCCCACATCATAAAGGCGTTTTCTATTGAAAAATTCGCATTTTCCTACACTCTTGATCGAGCCTTTTTGACCGAAAAACGCCTTACTACAAAAACAAACCTAATTTAGGAGGACTTTATGATTACAAACAAGAAAAAGAATGAAAAAACAACCGAAATCTATTTTGATGAAACACCCGCAGCCGTCGTGATACGGACACACAACACCGTCTTGAAAAAGAGGCTGCTTATCTTTGCGAAAAAGTTTCCCAACCTCTGCCGCCTTACCGATGATGACGAGCTTGGATACCTTTCCTTTGAGATTGATAAGGACAGGTTTTCAATCCGCCTAACCGCGCCGTACACCGAGGAACGTAAAGCAATGGCAAGAGCTAAGATGGTGGAGATCAATAATAAGGAGGACATTGAATGACCGAAGTTAAAGAGAAAATTACAGTAACCGAATTACCCATTATCGCGCTTCGATCCTTTGAGGAGCATCCCTACAAGGTGGTTGACAACGAGGAAATGGCAAGCCTTGTGGAAAGTATATATACCCAAGGTATACTCACGCCCGTTACTGTACGCCCGTTAGATAACGGAGAGTATGAAGTCATATCGGGACACCGCCGCTTGTTCGCTTGTCAGAAGCTCGGCATTACCGCTATCCCCGCCATCGTCAAGGAGCTTAGCCGCGAGGACGCCATTCTTGAAATGGTGGACTCCAATCTGCACCGCGAGCATATTCTGCCGAGCGAGAAAGCCAAGGCGTACAAGATGAAGATGGACGCGATGAAAAGACAAGGAGAACGAACTGACCTTACTTTGTCGCCAATGGCAACAAAGTCGGCAATCGACAGTGCGGCAGAGATCGGAAATGCTGCAGGAGAAAGCCGCGATCAAGTGTTCCGCTATATCCGTCTGAATCTTCTTATTCCCGAACTACTCGATATGGTGGACGAAGGGCGTATCGCCTTTCGCCCCGCCGTGGAGCTTTCGCATTTGCAGGAGCAAGAGCAGTACGACCTACTCACGACCATTGAGAGCGAGGATGCTACGCCGTCCCTCAGCCAAGCAATCCGAATGAAGAGGCTCAGCCAAGACGGCAAATTGGATATGGACACCATCTTCGATATTATGACCGAGGAAAAGCCCAATCAAAAGGAAACGGTCAAGATACAGAGAGAAAAGCTCGATAAGTATTTTGGGCGCAATGTATCCGTTCCACAGATCGAAGCCACTATACTGCGCCTATTAGAGAATGAACGTATTCGTCAACTGAAGAAGCGTAGTGAGCGCGAGGACAGATGAAAGGAGAGTGCCTATGGTAAAGAAAATAGAATTACCCGATATTCGTACCATCGTTGTTCGTGAACCTATCAATATTGATGAACCGATATTTTTGGACGAGCATATCCCATATCTTACACGCGACTCAGCTGCCATTCAGAACGCGCCGCTTGTTCATTATCCTTCGGCACTCAATTTCACAAAGCGCATCGGTACGGTCGATTACGTGGTCAATACCCGTTTTTCCGAGGATGGTACAAGCACGTTACTTTCTCAGTTTCGTGATCTGATCCTCGCGCAAAAGCTAACAGATGATTTGCCGTGACAGAATTGCAAGGATACGCCGGGCATTGTATAATAGGGCTACCTTACAGCAATGCTCGGCTTACAGAAAGGAAAAGGTGAATCATGATAAAACAAGCCGAGAATAAAATAACCGCCCTTTACTGCCGTCTGTCACAGGATGACGGGCGCGAGGGCGAAAGCAACAGTATATCCAACCAAAAAGAAATCCTTGCCCAATATGCGAGGGCAAACGGATTCCACAACACAATGTTCTTTGTAGACGACGGCATATCGGGTACGACCTTTGATCGCCCGGACTTTCAGCGTATGCAGCGGATGATCGAAAACGGAGAGATAGGCGTAGTCATTGTAAAAGACCTCAGCCGCTTCGGTCGAAACTACCTCGACGTTGGTGAATACTTGGAGATTAAATATCCTACACTCGGTGTCCGCTTTATAGCAATTCAAGAGAACGTTGATACTCTGAAGAACACCGGCACGGAGATGATGCCGTTCAACAACATCTTCAACGAGTGGTACGCAGCGCAGACGAGTAAGAAGATCCGTGCTGTGTGGAAGTCCAAGGCGGACAAAGGAGAACGAATTGCCGCAGCTATCCCTTATGGATATATCAAATCCCAAGATGATCCCAAACAATGGATTATTGATGAGGAAGCGGCGAAGGTTGTTCGCTATATTTTTGAATTAACGCTTGAAGGACTTGGACCCATGAAAATTGCCCGTAGATTGGAGGATGAACAAATATTATCTCCAACTGCATATTATTTGGAAAACGGCAGAAAATCCTCCAATGATATTTCGGCTCGCGGAAAATGCGCATGGAGTACAACCTCTGTCCGACACATTTTGGAAAATCGTCAATATACGGGGTGTACGGTCAACTTCAAAACTTCACTTGTCAGTTACAAGGTGCACAAAACGGTTTATAATCCCGAGGAGGAGTGGCAGATCATTCCCAATACACAAGAAGCCATTATCGACGAAGACACCTTCAATCGCGTTCAAGAACTTCGAGACAGCCGTAGACGAAATACCGCTACAGGTAGAGAAAGTCTGTTTTCGGGATTGCTCTACTGCGCTGATTGTAAATCTAAGCTCTATTTTTGCGCGGCTAAAAGCATAAAGCCGGAGCAAGAGTTTCACAGATGTTCTGCCTACAAAGAAAATAGAGGTTCTTGTTCCATTCATTTTATCAGAGAGGTTGTCCTTCGGGAAGCCATTCTTGAACTTGTGAAAAGAGTGGCACTATTCATTCAGCAATATGAGGCGGTTTTCCTCTATATGTACGCCAAGAAGCATAATATTACGAAAGAGGTAAACTCCCGTAATATGAAAGCCACTATCGAGCGAAACAAGCGAAGAATAAAGGAGCTTGATAAACTGATCGAACGCATTTACGAAGATAACGTACTTGGTAAGATCCCCGATGCACGTTTCTCCAAAATGATGGCGAGCTATGAAGCAGAACAAAATCAGTTGGGTACAGAAACAGCAAAAGCTGAAGAATCCTTAAAAACGATGGAACAAGACAAGGTGGATCTCCGTGCGTTTCTTGAAACGATTCGCCAATGTACTGACATTAAAGAACTAACACCCGCCATTGTTAATAGGCTCATTCGGCGTATAGAAGTGCATAATAGCGAAAAGGTCGACGGAAGAAAGCAAGTACGTCTTGATGTTTACTTTACCGCGGTAGGGCTTATTGATATCCCCGGTGAAAAGGAACTTATTGAAATGATGCGAGAAATCCAAAGTGCCAAAAGCGCTTAAACAAAAACAAGAATACGGCATACCTCTTTCGAGATATACCGTATTCTTGCAAAACTGTCCTTTAGGGCACGACCCTAAATCGACTCTGTTTGTTTATGGTGGAGACCGCGGCGAGAGCGCCGCAGGAATCTGAACCGTCCCTCGCGCTGCTCGGGGTACAAGTTGCTCCCTGCTCCCGTTGGTCGCTACAGAGGAAAAACCTTTTGCTTAACTTGCAACTTGCACATTGTTTCTCATCCAAAATATCCGCACCAAAAACAAAAACGGACTGCTTACGCAATCCGTTTTATTTTTGGTGGAGACAGTTGGAATCGAACCAATGACCTCATGCATGTCAAGCATGCGCTCTAACCAGCTGAGCTATGCCTCCGCAACGGATGGTATTATACCATATGCGGAGGGATTTGTCAAGGGGTTTTTGAAAAGTTTTTTGAGAATTTTTGATTCTTTGTCCAACTGTCTTTTTTGATTACTCGCTGACAGAAAACTGCACGTAGGGAAGCAGAAGCGCGGCGGTCTGCTCGTCCATTTGGATCTTGGCGAAGTCCTCGGCGGTGCCAGCATACTCAATGACAAGATCTTCCGAGGGAATGGCAGAGATGTGACCGATCTCGGTGACGGTGGAGGGAAGGACGATGCGCTCCAGAGCGGTGCAGTTCTTGAAGAAGTCATCCTCCAGCTTTTGAACACCATCAAGGAAAACGAGTTCTCGCAAATTTTTGCAATCGGCAAAGCAACCGTATGCAACGATCTGCGCCGCTGTCTCAAACCGAGTCAATCCCGCGCAGTTTTTGAAGGCCTCATAGCCGATGATCTGTACATTAGGCATGTGTACTTCCGTAATGGATGTCGTGTCTCGGAACGCCCACGGAACGATCTCCAAAACGCCGGGGAGGTCAACAGTATGCAGGGAGGTGCATCCCTCGAAGAGCCGTTCGCCGCCAAAGGAAATCACGGACGAAGGAATGGACAGACTTTCCAACGAAGAGCAATTCATAAAGACGGCACCTACGACCCATTCGCAGGAATCGGGAATCGTAACGGAGGTAATGTTGGTTTTGTCGGCAAAGGCGTGACCGTAGATGCGTTTCACACCGTCGGGTACTACCACGTCACCGCCCGCGCCGTTGTAGTCAATAAGATTGCCGCCGTAGATGACGAATTCGTCGGTATGGGCATCGAGCCAAGGCGTTCCATACATGGCCGAGGTCTGGATCTCGTGATCGGTAGTCAGATTGATATCCTTTAACTTCGTGCATTGGTAGAAAGCGTAGGTCTTCACGCTGGTCAAGCCTTCGCCCACAGTAACCTTTTTCAGTGACATACAACCAATGAACGCATAGTCGGATATGATCTCCACCGTGTCAGGGAGGATCACCTCGGTAATATTCATGTTGTATGCAAAGGCTTGATATCCGATTTGCTTGACCGTCAACCCCTCGGGCGAGGTCTCGGGAATGCGGATGCGCTTATCCTTGGCCTTGCCGATGCCCGCCACGTAGCAGGCTCCCTCTTCGCCGTCAATGGGAGCGAAATCCAGCCCCTCGGTGTACACGACAGCAGGCTCGGTCTCGGCCTCGGTGGGGGCTTCGGTCTGCTCCGCCGTCGTATCGGTAGGCTGTGTCCCCACGGGCGGCGTGATCCCGCCGGGGCCTCCGCGTCCTGCCAGCACGATGGCCGTCAGGACACCCAAGGCCACGACAACGGACACCGCCGCCGCGAACCACCCGCTGGAGGCGATTTTTTTCCACGTGGCGCGCGGGGAGGCTTGGGGAAGCAGGACCGCCCCGTTGTCGGGCAGTTCGCTTTCCAGGATATAGCTCGCGCGGATATCGTTCAATCCGCGCAATATGGTCGTGGATCGTTTCATACGGTAAATCCCCTTTCTGTAAGATGCTCCCTCAGCCGCTCCCGCAGTCGGTGGAGCTTGACCGAGGTGTTGTTTGTCGTCAGCCCGTAGGCCGCCGCCAGCTTGGACACGGGGTAGAGGTGCCAGTACCGTCCCACAAAGAGCTTGCGGTCGGTAGGCTCCAGACCGTCCAGAAACTCGTCCAGAGCGGCGGTCAGGGCGGTCACGTCCTCTTCCTCCGGCAGGGAGCAGTCGGCCAGCTCGTCCAAGGCCACCTCCAGCTCCCGATTCCGCTTCAGGCGGGTGATCGTCCGCAGGCGGTCGATGGACAAATGCCGCACCAACCGTCCCAGATAAACCTTTAGGGAAGGGGGATCCTGGGGCGGGATGCTGTTCCAGGCCTTGAGCCAGGTATCGTTGACACACTCCTCCGCGTCGAGGGCGTTTTGCAGGATGCTCATGGAAATACCCGTCACGTACGTGCCGTACTTGACCGAGGACTCCTTGATGGCATCCTCGTTGCGGGCGAAATACAGGGCTATGATGTCTCTGTCTTCCATCATACATCCTCCTTTCATGTGGATTCGAGGGGCGCGCGCCGACCCCTCTACTTACATTACCGACGTTTCATGGGCTATCTTACAGCTTTTGGGGAATTTTTTTGAAAAAAGCGGATTGACAATGGATCATTCGCGTGATATAATGGGCGCAAGGGACAAATGCCCGTCGTTTGTCGGAATCGGATACGGTTCCCGTAGGTCTGCCGACCTTGCAAAAGGTAACGGTGGCGGTGACTTCCTCTGTGTATCCACAGGGAAGCGCAAATCTTTTTCCTTCCCTGATGCTCTGCAAGGGGGAGGTGCTCGCCCGACAAGTCGGGCCGATGTATGTTACCTGGTACGAGCTGATCGAGTTTATCATGGCTCTCATCACGCTGGCATTCGTCATCATGTCTTACTTAAACAGTAAAAAAAGATAACCGCCCTACCTTCCACAGTTAGCGGTTATCTTTTAACTAAAAACCGAGGAAGCACCGTCATCGGTAGCTCCTACGCCTTTATTATAACGGATTTCCTTCGGTTTGTCAATACCTTTCCGATAATTTGCTCCCGCTCGGGGGCTTTTTTGTTGCCGAAAAGCAGGCGCGCCAAAAGACACGCCTGCCTGTAGGTGAACTCTTACGCCCAGCTCATGGTAGTGGGCTTCTCCTCGAAGATGCAGACACCCTTGAGGAAGGTGACGGCCTTTTGCAGACCCTCGTCGATGGTCATGATGCTGTCCTCGTGCTCGATGGACAGGACCTTATCGTAGCCGCAGAGGCGGAGGTTGGAGATCATGTCTCTCCAGTAGGTCTCGCCGTTGCCGTAGCCCACGGTGCGGAAGATCCAGGAGCGGTTCAGCTCGTCGGAGTAGTGTTTGGTGTCCAGCACACCGTTGGCGGCGGTGTTGTACTTGTCGATCTTGGTGTCCTTGGCGTGGACGTGGTAGATGGCGCCCTTCAGCTCGCGGATGGCGGCTACGGGATCCATGCCCTGCCAGACCAGATGGGAGGGATCGAAGTTGGCGCCGATCACGGGGCCGACGGCCTCACGGAGACGGAGCAGGGTAGCGGGGTTGTAGACGCAGAAGCCGGGGTGCATCTCAAAGGCGATGTGGGGGACGTTGTGGGCCAGGGCGAAGGCACCGGCCTCCTTCCAGTAGGGAATGACCTTCTGGTTCCACTGCCAGTCCAGAATGGCCAGGAAGTCCTCGGGCCAGGGGCAGGTGACCCAGTTGGGGTACTTGGCACCCTCGTGGTCGCCAGGGCAGCCCGAGAAGGTGATGACGGTATCCACGCCCATCTTCTCGGCCAGCAGGACCGCATTGCGGAAGTCCTTGTCGAACTGGGCGGCGATGGCCTTGTCGGGGTGGAGGGCGTTACCGTGGGCGGCCAGCGCGCAGACCTCCACGTCGTACTTCTTCAGGGTGGCCATGAACTCGTCGTACTTGGCGGAGTCGGCCAGCAGCTCCTCGGGGTTGCAGTGAGCCTTGCCGGGGTAACCGCCCGCGCCCAGCTCAACGGTGTGGACACCCAGACCCGTCAGGATCTGGAGGGTCTCGTCCAGAGACTTGGAGCCGTACAGGTTGGCTAAAACACTCAGTTTCATAGCAGTGATGTTCCTTTCAAATTGTGTTCAGAATTCGGTATGGGCGGGGCTGACCTGGATGAACACGCCCTCCCCCGCGCCCAGCTTGACCTTCAGGGTCTCGGCGGTGCCCAGGTCGGAGAGACCCTCGCCGCTCCAGAGGCGGTAGTCCATCTCGCCGTCGAAGGTCAGATCCACCGAGCCCTCCCCCTTGTAGGTGAGGTTGACCACGTAGTAGCCCACGTCTCCCGCGGCGTTCTCAAAGCAGCCGATGGCTACCTTGTCCCGCTGGTTGGTCTCGGCGGCGGCCAGGTGCTTGTAGGTGTCCAGCTCGGTGGTACAGCCCGCACGGGACAGGGCGTTGGAGATGCCCTTGTAGTTGCAGACGATCAGGCCCTTGCAGTCATAGCCCAGATAGACCCCCTTCATGGCGGCGATGCGGCCGTTGACGGTCTGTACGGTATCGAACATGGGGGTCTTGTTCCCCTCGGCGTCGATCATGCTGGAGTACTCCCACCCCGCGTAGTGCTCGCAGAGGAGGAAGTAGGCGATGCCCTTGGCACCCATAGCCAGATCCAGATGGACGTTCATCTGCAGCTCCTCCACGGTTGGCTCACGGTAAGAGCTATCCGCCGAGGTCTGGACGTACGTATAGAGGGGGACACCCGCGCGGTCGGCCTCCTCCTTGGCGATGGCGTTGTTGACCACCATGTTGGGGATGTTGTCCCCGCCCTTCTGGTAGGGGTAGAAGTCGAACATGAGGATGTCGGGCTTGGCGGTCTCCAGGTAGGTGCGGACGTAGGTGCGGTAGTCACCTCCTACCCAGTCCGAGGGGGCGTAGGTGGGCAGGAGATTGCCCAGAACGGGGATGGAGGTCTCCCCCAGGGACTCCCGCGCGGCGGTGATGAGGTCGGCTGTCTCACGAATGCCGTCAAAGGAGGGCTCGTCCTTGACGTAGACCGCTCCCAGGGCGTCGGCGTCGGGGGAGGCCAGCAGGGAGGCCAGCTTCTCGGCGTTGTAGTCGGCGCTCATGCCCGCGCAGTTGTACCACAGAGTCAAGCCCGCCTTCTTGGCGGAGGACAGGGACTCCAGGGGCCAGGACCCCGAGCTCCATTCCTCCAGAGTAATCATGAAATTCACGCCCGACTCAGCCAGAGTCGCCCAGACCCGGTCGTAGCTGCCCTCCGTGCCCGTATAGCCGTCGCGGAGCGCCGACGCGGGGGTGGACCAGCCGCCGATGGGGAGGGGGACGGCGGGGGTGCTTTCGTAGATCTCTTTCATTTTCGCTTGCTTTTCCGCCTCCAGGACGGCGGGATCCACTGTGACCGCCTCGGTGGGAGCCTCGGTCGCGGGGGCCTCGGTCTCCTCGGAGGCGGCAGTGTCGGTTACGGGGACGGTAGGCTCTCCCTCACTGTGGGGAGGGGTGCCGTCATAGTGGGTGTCGGAGCTGTCACTGCTGCCCGTACAGGCGCAAAGACCCGTGGCGAGCAGGGAAAGACTCAGAATGATGGAGAAGATCCGTTTCATCATAGTTACACCTCACGGCGCGCAGGGAATGATATTTCTCCGTAGGCCTTGCGCGGATCAGTCGAAGTAGTAGGGCTGACCCGTCTTGGCGGACTCGTAGATGCCCTCCAGGATGCGGGTGACGGTGTAGGCCTGCTCAGGGAGGACGCAGGGATCGGTGTCATTCACGATGGCGTTGATCCACTGGGCCGCCTCCATGGAAGCGGGATCGCCGGGGTTGGCACCCTCGTAGAAGGCCGCGCCCTGAGGATTCAGGTTGGGCTTCAGGAGGTACTGGGCGTTGTTGCGGATGCCGTTGATGCGGACGCCGTCATACAGGTCGCCGCCTGCCTTGGTACCGCAGATGAGGGTGGTCGCCTCGCGGACGTCCAGCATATTGAGGGCCCAGGCCGACTCCAGATTGATGGTGGCGCCGTTCTCCATGACCACGAAGCCGAAGGCGGAATCCTCCACGGTGAACTTCTCGGGATCCCAGTTGCCCCAGGCGTTGCCCTGGTTGGTGTCCTTGTTCAGCTTGTGGTAGGTGGTGCCCACGCAGTACTTGGGCTTGTAGTTGTCCATGATCCAGAGGGTCAGGTCGAGGGAGTGGGTGCCGATGTCGATCAGAGGACCGCCGCCCTGCTCGTACTCGTTGAGGAACACGCCCCAGGTGGGAACGGCTCTGCGGCGGAGAGCGGTAGCCTTGGCGTAGTAGATGTCGCCGAAGGTGCCGTCGACGGCCTCCTGCTTGAGGTACTGCGCGCCCATGGACTGGCGGGACTGGTAGCCGATGGTCAGCTTCTTGCCGCTTCTCTTCTGGGCGTCCAGCATCTTTCTGGCCTCGGCGGAGTTGATGGCCATGGGCTTCTCGCACATGACGTGCTTGCCCGCGTCCAGAGCGTCCACGGTGATGAAGCTGTGGGAGCGGTTGGGGGTGCAGACGTGGACTACCTCGATGGACTCGTCGGCCAGAAGCTCCTTGTAGTCCTCGTAGACCTTGGCGTCGGGGGTGCCGTACTTGGCGCGGGCGGCCTCGGCGCGCTCCACGATGATGTCGCAGAAGGCGACCATCTGCACGTTGGGGAGCTTGGCGAGGGAGGGCATATGCTTACCGTTGGCGATACCGCCGCAGCCGATGATACCGACCTTTACGATTCTGTTTGCCATAGGATTGTTCTCCTTTTTTATTATTGACCGAATTTTACCCGTGTTTACGGGTGTGCACCCACATTTTACCGCATTTTTGAGGGATTTTCAATGGGTTTGGGGCGGTTTTTGGAAGTTCGGCGGGTTGCACAAAACGAGGGGCGGGGTTTTGGGCGAAATGTCTGCTTGCAAAATCCCCCTGTCCATGTTATACTATAAGGTAATATCCCCTCTTTGAAAGGAGAGAACCATGAAAACCACCCGCATCGGACTGCTGATCCTGTCCGTCCTCCTCTGTATCGCCCTGGGCGTAGCCTTTACCGCCTGCACCGGCGGAGACACCCCTACCGACACCACCGTAGCCGACACCCCCGCTCCCACCGAGCCCGACACCGAGGCTCCCACCGATACCCCCACCGAGCCCGACACCACCGAGGCTCCCACCGAGGCTCCCACCGAGCCCGAGGAGACCGAGCCTCCCATCGTGGACGTGATGGTGGGCGAGACCCTGGACGCCCCCCACGCCACCCAGTTCACCGTGTCCAACGTCTTCGCAAACGATATGGTGGTCCAGAGAAACGAGCACATCCGGGTCTGGGGCTGGGCCGATGCCTCCCAGAACGGTAAGAAGGTCACGGGCGAGTTCAAGGGTATGTTCGCCGAGGCCATCATTGAGGACGGCGCCTGGGAGATCACCTTCGGCGCCCGCATGGAGGCCTCTGCCGAGCCGGGCCATACCATGAAGATCTACGCCGACGGCGTGTCCTACGAGTTCACCGACGTGCTGGTGGGCGACGTCTACATGGTCATGGGTCAGTCCAACTGCGCCTATTCCGTGTCCAACCACCACGCCTACGTCAATACCCCCGACAAGGGCGGCAAGGACGTACTGGACTACGACGCGCCCATCCGTATCCACTACAATTCCCAGACGCAGACCGCAGGCTACCCCAAGTGGGGCACCGAGGAGGTCTGCCTTGAGGTCAAGTCCGGCTCCACCTGGCAGAGGGCCGACAGCTACGCCGATATTCAGAACTTTACCGCCATCGGCTACCTCTTCGCCCACAATTACGTCAAGCTCACCGATAGCAAGGTGCCGATTGGTCTGATTGAGATCGACGGCAACGGCCGTCCCCTGGGCGCCTTCATGTGCAACGAGGTGGCCACCGAGAAGGGCACCGACCGCTACGACAGCGGCAAGGGCTACTTCGTCACCACTGGCGTCAACGGTGACGCGGGTCGCTTCCTCTACAACTGCTACATGTATCCCTTTGAGCGCTACGCCATCGCGGGCCTGATCTGGTACCAGGGCGAGAGCGACCTCCTGCAGGCCAACGCCCGTGTCTACACCGAGAATTTCTCGGCTCTCATGACCTACATGAGAGGTACCCATAACCTCGTCAACAAGGACTTCCCCGTCTACTACGTGGAGTTTCCCACCATCTACCAGCAGCCCGCGGGCTTTACCGGCCAGTGGCACTACATGGACGTGGGCCTGATCCGCGCCGTCATGGGTGAGATCCAGCGCGTCCTTCCCAACAGCTACCAGATCGTCTCCACCGACCTGTGGAGCGACGATACCTTCTTCAATAACCTCCACCCCAACTGCAAGTTCGAGCAGTCGGAGCGCATCGCCACCCTGGCCGCCGCCGTCAATGGCGAGGCAGGCAAGACCGTGGAGCAGGGCAACGGCCCCGTTCTGGTGAGCATGGAGGTGCTGGAGGGCGGTAAGAAGGCCATCCTCACCTACGAGAACGTGGGCGAGGGGCTGAAGACCACCGACGGCGGCACCGAGGTCAAGGGCTTCTGTATCTACCGTAAGAACTGCTCGGTCAACAGCCGCAGTGAGGTCACCGCCACCATTACTGCCCCCAACCAGATCACCATCGAGTCTAACGCCAGCATTTCGGGTCTGGCCTACAATGCCGTCACCTACAACGTCTACGGCGTGGACGTCAACCTCTGCAACAGCGAGGGTGTCCCCGCGGGCGCGACAATTATCCTGAAGGAAGATTGAGCCCTCCGCAGGTGTCCTGTCCCCATAAAGAGCCGCACCCCGCCGTAACGGTAGGGTGCGGCTTACAAATTGCAGTTTATCTTTCCGATAAACTGCAATAGTGAAATACGCCTTACGGCGTGTGAATCGCTCGCAAGCGAGCCTGAAATACGCGCGTTGCGCGTGTGAAATTCGCCCGTTGGGCGAGTTGAGGAAAGAAACCCTACGGGTTTCTATTAAAATATA
>JAFULU010000102.1 GCA_017483125.1 Clostridia bacterium | reverse complement strand
TGTCGGAGTCCTACACCACCGACAACGCCCTTTTCCTCCGCGCCGAGCATCTGGATACTGCCCTGACCGACGGGACTCTCCCCGCCGTGCTGACCATCAACGAGCCCGAGGAATGGCGGCAGTTTTGCGGTGACGCCACCTTGGACTTAACGGCAGGCTCGGGGGAGACGACCGAGGAATTCTTCGTGAAATACTCCTTGCAGATCATCATCACCGAGGGGCGAAGCGGCTCCATCCGCTACCGACTGGAGGAGACCTATCTCCCCATCGGGAAGCTCCACCGATCCTGGGAGCTGGTGGCCGAGGTGCCCCTCGCCCTGACCATGGATATCGTCCATTGGTGTGTCGTGATCCCCGTGAGCAAGGCCGAGGCCCAGGTGCCTATGGAGCTGTCCATGCGGGATGTCTATGAGTTCAACGGTGGCTATGTGGTGGAGGCGCCCGACGACGTCATCAATGACATCATCATCAGTAATCCTAACAAGCTGTGGTTCGATTCCCAATCTTACGTGCAGGGAGATTGCCTCTTTGGGGACATCGACTACAGCGACGACTATGATGATCCCTCCTTTTGGACCGTCAACACCCTCGCGGAGTGGCAGAAGCTGTACGACGGCTGCGCCACCTGCTACGACGAGGACTTCCTGCCCCGCGTGAACGGGTTGAACGAAGCGTTCTTTGCCGAAAAATCCCTGCTGATCCTCCGCGTGAGCGAGGGCAGCGGCTCCTTCCGCCACCGTGTGGACGGGGTAGCGGTGGAGGGCGAGGCTCTGCGTGTCACCCTCACCACCCTGTATCACGAGGTGGACACCTGTGACATGGCCGCTTGGGCGATCCTCATCCCCATCGACAAGGCATACAGCGGCCTGCCCGTGGAGCTGGTCACGCGGGCAAGACCCGACATCCCCCAGGTGACCGTACTGAACGGCTATGTGTACGGCGATACCGTCCACGGAGTTCTCGATGATAGCAAGAACATCGGCTCGTATTCCTTCCCCTTCGGCCAGACCGTGGATTCCGTGAGAGCTTATCAGGCCGCTGTTCGTCTCATGGACGATTCCAAAATGCCCCTGGAGCTGATCCAAGCGATGCGCGGCTTTGACGAGGCCTTCTTCGAGGAAAAGGCCCTGCTCATCCTCTATTTGAAGAATGAACCGGATGAGGTTCACTATGAGGTAGAATCCCCCACCATACAAGACGGGCCGCTGCTCCACGTCGGCGTCTCCAGCAGGTATCCCGTGGAAGTGAGCGTTCCAAGCCTCGGGGGCTCGGGCTATCGGGTGATCCTGATGCCTGTCGATAAGGAGCTTGCCAACCTTCCCGTATCCGTCTACCTCCTCAAATAAATCCCATCAGAAAAAGCCGTATCACCCATCGGGCGGTACGGCTTTTTTCTATGGGCGCGGCAGGAAATCAGTCCTCCCCGCCGCCAAAGGTCTCCTCGAAGGCCTCCACGGCCTCCTCGTCGTAGGCATCCCCCGCGCCGAAGTCAAAGAAACCGCCGTTGAGGATGACGAGGGTACCCGTCTGATCCAGATCCAACATGACGTACAGCTCCTCGGGAACGGGGTACTCGGTGCGCGCTCCGTCGTCGGTGAGGAAGGTCACAAGGAAGGACACCCCCGTCTTGGGACGCTTGCTCCCTCCTACGTTGCCCGTCACTACCCGCATATCCACGATACGGGCGGGGAAGGCCTCGGGCTCGGGAGGTGTCCAGCTGTCGTCGGTGTCGGCGTCGAGATCACCGTCGGCATCGGGATCGGCCTCGGCCTCCTCTCCGAGGGTCTCGGTCTCCGCGGGGACGGCCTCCTCGGCGGTGCCTTTTTTCTTGGAGCGGCCGACGCTGATAGCCAGAAAGATCACGAAGCCCACGACGAGGGCGGCGAAGATGAGGGTAAAAATAAGATCGGTGGTCAGGAAGGAAAGATCGGACATGGCGGACTCCTTTTTCAATTCGTATTTTGCGGATGATCACCGCACCAGATTCACCACAACCCCGAACAGCCACAGCACCACGGCGGCCACCCCCGCGGGGGAGGCGAAGGCGGTGAGCAGGGCGCGGGGCCACTGGCGGAGGGGGATACGGTTCAGCCCGGGGGTGGAGATCTCCTCGGGATCGTCCAGCAGGTTGGCCTGAGCGCGGCGGCGGAGGATACGGGCCACTTCTCCACAGAAGAAGGCCGATGACAAAAGCAGCAGGGCCACCAGAAGCACCACCAGAAGGCCGATACTGCCCGTGCTCTTGCAGTAGCCCGACAGTCCAGCCTGCACGAAAATGCCGAAGAGGTTGTAGCAGAGGTGCACCACCATGGCGGCGATGGCCGAGCGGGTCACGTAGGTCACCACAGCCAGAAGAGTCCCCGCGAAGAGGTAGACGGGGAGGGCGGTGAGGTCAAAGTGAAGGAAGGCGAAGAAGACCGAGCTGACGGCGGCGGCGTAGAGAATGCCGTGCTTCTCGTGCTCGGCACAGAGGATCCCGCGGAAGACCAGCTCCTCGCAGAAGGCGGGGAGAAGACCGTAGGCCAGCACCAGACGGACGGTGGCACCCACCGAGCCATCGTTGGCCGAGGCGAAGGTGTCGTAGAGGGTGAAGGAGGGCTGGGCGTTCATCATGCCGCAGAGCATGGCCAGAAGGGTACAGCCCGTGATGAGCATGAGGGAGGCCGACAGAAGCAGGAACAGATGGGAGAGCTTGATCTTTTTGAGCCGCAGGGACTTCACGTAATCCCCGCCCTGCATACGCACGTAGAGGTAGGTGGGAATGGGGAAGATCATGAGCTGGAGCAGGATGATGGAGAGGTACTGGCTCTCGCGGGAGAGAAAGG
Source organism: Clostridia bacterium (assembly GCA_017483125.1). Taxonomy (GTDB): domain Bacteria; phylum Bacillota; class Clostridia; order Oscillospirales; family CAG-272; genus CAMEON01. The sequence goes on along the minus strand of JAFULU010000102.1, from coordinate 9,486 downwards.
CAGCGTCAATGAGGCGGGACAAAAGGAGCAGGGCGTAGATGATGAGCACCAGCACCGTGGCGGAATTGGACACGGCGTGCTTGCCCCGCAGAAAGTCCTGCTGCTTGGGGGTGAAGCGGGAGAGAAAGCCCTGCTTGGCGGGGGCAGCCTCAGGGGTCTGATTTGGCTCCATGGGTGTGTGTGATCCTCCTTTCGTCAATGACGGTATGGACGGGGATATCGTGGGGCTCGCGGGGGAGAGCTTCGGTACGGCAGACCGAAAAGGCCAGGCCCACCGCCGTGTGGGGGATTCCCTCGCGGCTCATCCCCTCCAGAAAGCGGTCGGAGTAGCCCCCTCCGTAGCCCAGGCGGTAGCCGTTTTCATCAAAGGCCAGGGCGGGGACCAGAATGAGGGCGCGGGCGAAGTCGCTGTTCGCCAGAGCGGGACAGGACTCGTTCGGCTCGGGGATCCCGAAGCGGGCGGGGGTGAGGCGGGATAGATCCCCGTTGGGGAGGGCGCGGAAGACCATGCGGCCCTCGTCGGCACCCGTGACGGTCACGGGGAGGGCCACGGTCTTACCCTCGGCGGCGGCCCGCTTGAGGATGGGATCGGTGTTCAGCTCTCCCCGCACCGAGACATACCCGCAGATCACGGGGGCTTCCCGCCACGCGGGGAGGGAGAACAGGCTTTCGTATATGGCGGACTCGGCGGATTCCCGCCCCTCGGGGGTCAGGCTGTTTCGCAGATGAGTGAAATACCGCCGCAGGGTGGCTTTGTCGGTCATGTCACAGGGACTGGATGGCGGCGCGGATCTCCCCCGCCTTTTCGGGGGACACCAGGGCGGAGATCATCTCAAAGCCGAACTCCTGGGCCACGCCCATGCCCGCGGCGGTGATGATCTTGCCGTCGCGGATGACCTTACCGCCCACGGTGGCACCCGCAAGGTACTCCTCAAAGCCGGGGAAGCAGGTGGCCCGCTTGCCCGCAAGGTAGCCCCGCTTGCCCAGCACAAGGGGCGCGGCGCAGATGGCGCAGAGGTAGGCGTCCTTGGCGGCGGCCAGCTCCAGGGTCTTCTCCACCACGGGGGAGGCATCCAGATTGGTGGTGCCGGGCATACCGCCGGGGAGGATGACCGCCTCCAGGGAGGCGCGCGCCAGACGGCCGGGCAGAGCGGCCTCGGTGACGTCGGCGGTGACGGTGATGCCGTGGGCGCCCGTGACGGTGCGGGGATCGTCCCACAGGTTAGCGGCGCTGACGCCGATGCGGCCCAGCTTGTCGATGAGCTTGTTGGTCTTGGCCTCGCGGATAGCCACGGTGACCACCTCCAGCCCCGCGCGGCGGAGCAGATCCAGAGGGGCCAGGGCCTCGACCTCCTCAAAGCCGGGGGCAAGGAACATAACGATCATGGGGGTTCCTCCATCTATATAGTAGGTTGTTTTGTCCGATGCTTCATTATAGCATGAATGGGGGAGGTCTGTCAAGGTTTTTCTCATAGTTTATCCTGTGAAGTCATTCACGCCCGAAGGGCATCTCGCGCCCATAGGGCATATCGTGCCGTTAGGCATATCGCGCCCGCAGGGCATCTCGCAAACTCACAAAAAGGCTGATTTCGCCTTCGGCGAGCGATATGCGCTTCGCGCGCGATATGCCCTTCGGGCGTGAAGATATCGACACTCCCGATTTGAAATAGTCATTATATAGCTACCCCAAACTCTACCCTCACAAAAAAGACACGCCCCCACTCGGAAGCGTGTCTTTCCGTATATACATAGAACCTTACGCCTTCTCCTTGAACAGCGCGATCTGCTCCTTCATGAGATCGTAGTAGAAGGTGCCCAGGGTCTTGGAAGGCTCCAGATCCTTGGAGATCTCCAGGGAGAGCTGCTCGCCCGTGGTCCACTCGTTCCAGGAGATGAGAAGCACCATGCCCGCGCCCAGCTGGATGGCTCTGCCGAACTGCTCGCGGAAGGTATCGCCGTTCCGTCGGCCTCGGGCGGGGATGTAGCCGCGGTCGCCCTCCTTGCCCTGGGCGCGGCTGGAGGCGGTGACCGAAATACACTCCACGCGGCCGTCCTTCACGGTATAGGTCTGGGTGCCTCGCTCCTCCCAGCTCCAGAAGCGATAGGAGCGCATGGTCTCGGGGTCGTACAGGGCATCCTGCTGGCCCACGTAGCCCGTGACCCACCGCACCGTGAAGCGGTCGTCCTTCCAGACGGGATCTGCGCCGTAGAAGTTGGGGGTGGCGCCGTAGCACATGAGCAGGGGCTTGCCGTCGTACTGATAGTAGAGGTCGGGGTACTTGGAGGCGTAGTCCCGCCAGATCTGATCCACCTTCTTCTGGTGGTTGCCGTTCTCCAGGTTCTCGGGCATACTGTGGCCGGGGCCCGCGAAGATGCAGATCTTGGGGGCACCCTCCAGCTTGGACCACTCCTCAAAGAGGACGTCGGTGGCCTCCTCGATCATGCGGAAGGTCTCCAGCTTGTCTCTCTGGGCTACGGGATTATAGCAGGTGTTGTTGGTCCAGTCCACGAAGACGAAGTCGATGCCCGCGTCGCGGAGCAGGATGCCGTGCTTGCGGATGATGGCGGGATCCTCCGAGATATAGGGGCCGTCCAGAGGGAGATCCCAGGTGCCCTTACCCCAGCGGGGATGGGTGGCGGTGTTCCAGGTGGTGTAGGCGATGCCCACCTTGCGGTCGGCGGCGGGGGTCTTCTCGTAGAGTCCTACGCCGATGGGCAGGACGGATGCGTAACGCTCTTGCATGGTATTTCCTCCGTGTTTGAGATGTAAATAATGATCGTAGATGTGAGATACAAGATACGAGATACAAGATATATGCCCTGCACGGAGGATGCTATCTTGTATCTGCCGAGCTTGCTCGGCGTGTATCTTGTATCGGCCGAGCTTGCTCGGCGTGTATCTTGGTATCTTCCAAGCCGGTGGCCGAATTACTCCTCGATTTGGATCTGCCCCTTGAACTTCTTGATCTGCTCGCACAGCAGGTCGTAGTAGAAGGTGCCGTGGATCACCGAGGGCTCCAGATCCTTGGACACCTCGGGGGAGGGCTGCTCACCCTTGGTCCACTCGTTCCAGGAGACCAGAATGACCATACCCGAGCCCAGATCGTTGGCGCGCTGGAACTGCTTCTTGAGGGTCAGACCGTTCTCACGGCCGTAGGCGGGGATGTAGCCGCTGTTACCCTCGGAGCCCTGGGGACGGCTGGCGGCGGTGCAGGTCACGCATTCCACCCGACCGTCCAGGACCGAGTAGGCCTGCAGGCCTCTCTCCTCCCAGCTCCACCAGCGGTTGCGGGTGGACATATCCCTATCGTTGTGCAGCTCGCTCTGCTGGCCCACGTAGCCCGTGACCCAACGGATGGTGAAGCGGTCGTCCTTCCATCTGGGACGGGCACCGTACTGGTTGGGGGTGGCACCGTAGCACATGAGCAGAGGCTTACCCTCATATTGGAAGTACATATCGGGGTACTTCTCCACGAAGGAGGAGTAGATCTGATCCACCTTCTTCTGGTGCTTACCGTTGTTGACGTTCTCGATGCCCGAGTGGCCGGGGCCCGCGAAGATGCAGATCTTGGGAGCGCCCTCGATCTGGGACCAGATCTCAAAGAGCAGCTCGGTGGCGTCCTCGATCATACGGAAGTCGGACAGGGAATCCCGCATGGTGGCGGGGTCGTAGGTGGTATTGTTGGTCCAGTCCACGAAGACGAAGTCCACACCCGCGTCGCGGAGCAGCTCGGCGTGCTTGGCGATCATCTCGCGGTCGTCGGAATAGTAGTTGCCGTACAGGGGGGTATCCCAGGTGTTCTTGCCCCAGGTGATGATCTTGGTGCAGAGCCAGGTGGAGTAGGCAATACCCACCAGACGGTCCTCGTAGGGGGTGGTCTCGTAGACACCCACGCCCAGCTGGTCGATCTCCACGTCATCGTAGTTGTAGATGACGTCCTTGTAGAGCTGATACCGCTCGGTCAGGGCCTGCTTGCGCTCCTCGGTGAGGGCGGCGGCCGAGGCGGTCACGTAGACCGAGGTGTCGGCGGGGGTGACGGTATAGCCCATCCAGCGGGCCAGGTAGTCGGCGGAGATGAGGATACTGCCCCCGCGGGAGAGGGTAGTGGGGCAGGGGTAGGTCTTGCCGTTGAGGTCCACCTCTTTGGAATCTACCTTGTAGGTCAGGGTGGCTCCGTCACGGGTCAGGGTAGCGGTGGTGCCGTCCTCCGAGATGGCGCACTTGTAGCCGAAGAGGGTGGCGGCGGCCTTGACATCCATGAGGGTCACGCCGTCGTGGAGGGTGATGGGGTAGGCGGACTTGACCTGGGTCTTATCGCAGAGCAGGTAGCTGTAGCCATCCTTCAGCTCGGCGCAGACGTCGGCGGGAGCGTAGGGAATGACGGTGCCTGCCTCCAGGCTCATGGACTTAGTGGTAGAATCAGCGAAGTGAGACATGGTGCGGACATAGCCCAGGGTGTCTCCGTGGGCAATGCGCTCCAGATCGGGGGTACGGCCCACCTCGGTGCCCTTGGTATCGTAAACGGCGAGGGTGTCCCCCTCCACCACGGCTTTGGCGATAACGGCACCGTTGACGTAGCACTGGATGGTGGTGCCGTCGTCCTTGAGGGTGATGTTCAGGCCCTTCGCGGCATCAAAGCTGAAGTCGTTGCGGATCAGCTTGGTAAAGCCGTTCTTGACGTGGACGTAGACCGCCTTTGCCGAGAAGGTAAACCACAGACCGCTGTCAATGTAGAGGTGATCCGAGCGGGTAACGCGGCAGCCCATCATGATGGTGCGGACGTTGTTCTCGGCACCGCGGTTGACAATGGAAGCCTTGGCGGTGTACTCGCCCACCAGGGTATGGGCAAAGCCCACGCTGTTCCAGCCGTCGGTGGTGAGGTTGAGGCCGTTTTCGTCCACCTCGTAGTCCTTGTTGGAGGTGAAGACCAGGTTGTTGTCGTTCTTCAGCTGGCTGTAGGAGTAGTCAGCGAAGTTGTAGGTGAGGTTCAGGCGGTCGTCGGTGCCGGCCATAAGGGTAGTCAGCCCGATATCCTCGTAGGCGGGAACCTCGATCTCAATGGGAGGCTCGGTCTCGGGCTCGGTGGCCTCCTCGGTGGGCGCCTCGGTAGGCGCGCTCGTGGGTGCCTCGGTGGGGGCGTCGGTAGCGGGAGGGGTGGCGGTGGTGTCGCCCTCCGTGTCGGTGGTGTCGCCGCCCGTACAGGCAACGGCGGACAGGAGCATGAGAGCGGCCAGAATGCCGCAAAGCAGCTTTTTCATCATGACGGTGTACGGCTCAAGGGGCTTGAGCGTTCTCCTTGTGGAATTGTGGGGTTCTCTGTGGAAAACTCACAAGTATATATTACCATATTCACTATATATCTGTCAAGTGTGTATAGTCAGAAAAAGGTGTAAAAATGCCCTCCGAGAAGACTCGGAGGGCAGGATATACGGAGGGGATCAGTCCTCGTTCTCCAGAGCGGTGCCCGCGGGAACCGTGACCATACGGTCGTAGCAGGCGAAGATCTCGTCGGTACCCTCGGGCTTGGTCTTTTGGGTCAGGAGGGAGACCACGGGAACCAGGATGAGACCCACCACCATGGCCAGCATACCGGCGTTGATGGAGGAGCCGCAGAAGTACTTCAGGACGGCGTTCTCGAAGGAGATCTTGAGGACGGCGTTGAGGATGAACTGGGTGAGGGTGATGCAAAGGCCCGTGGCGAAGCTGGCCCAGACGGCGGCCTTGGTGGTCTTCTTCCAGTACAGACCGTAGAGGAAGGGAGCCAGGAAGCAGCCCGCCAGAGCACCCCAGGAGATGCCCATGAGGTCGGAGATGTAGAGCTTGGAGGCCATTTCCTTGTTGGTCACCACCAGGATGGCGATGGCGGCGGCGATGATGACGGAGGCGGCCAGCAGGAGGCGCATGATGACCATGTTGGACTTCTCGCTCTTCTGCTTTTTGGACAGAGGGGCGATGAGATCGAGGGTGATGGTGGAGGCGGAGGTCATGGCCAGGGAGGACAGGGTGGACATGGAGGCGGCCAGCACCAGGATCAGCACCAGACCGATGAGCCACGCGCCGCCGTTTCCGAGATCCGCCTCGACCTTGTTCAGCATGGCGGGGATGATGGCGTCGAAGGAGGCGGGAGTGCCTGCGGCGTTCAGCTCAACGCTGTCGGCGTAGAGACGGCCGAAGCCACCCAGGAAGTAGCAGCCGCCGGCAACCACCAGGCCGAAGAAGGTGGAGATGATGGTGCCCTTGGTGATGGCCTTCTCGTCCTTGATGGCGTAGAACTTACCCACCATCTGGGGCAGACCCCAGGTGCCGAGAGAGGTCAGTACCACAACGCCCAGGAGCTGGAGGGGATTGGGGCCGAAGAAGGAGGTGAAGGCACCCTTGAGCTCGGTGCCCGCGGCGGTGGTGGCCGAGCCCTCGGAGAGCTTGGCGATGGCCTCCATGAGGCCGCCGTGGCTGTTCAGGACCGCGGCGATGACCGCCACGATGCCCACCAGCATGATGATGCCCTGGATGAAGTTATTGATGGCGGAGCCCATGTAGCCGCCCACGATGACGTAGATACCCGTCAGCGCGGCCATGATGAGCACCCAACCCCAGTAGGGCAGGGAGAAGGAGGCCGAGAAGAGCTGGGCCAGACCGTTGAAGAGGGAGGCGGTGTAAGGAATGAGGAAGATGAAGACGATGGCGGCGGCCACCAGGCGCAGAGCCTTGGACTTGTAGCGCAGTCCGAAGAAGTCGGGCATGGTGCGGCTGCCGATGTGCTGGGTCATGACGCGGGTGCGGCGGCCCAGGAGCATCCAGGCCATGAGAGAGCCGATGAAGGCGTTGCCCAGACCTACCCAGGTGGAGGCCAGACCGAAGTTCCAGCCGAAGCGTCCCGCGTAGCCGATGAAGATGACCGCCGAGAAGTAGGACGTACCAAAGGAGAAGGCGGTGAGCCAGGGGCCTACCGAGCGGCCGCCCAGGACGAAGCCGTCCACGCCCTTGGCCGAGCGGGCGGCAAGGAAGCCCACCAGAACGGTGATGGCGAAGAAGACGATAATCATTGCGAGCTTGATGATCATGATCAGTACCTCCGAATTGAAGTGTTTTTTGGACTTGGAGCGGTTTTTCGGACAAAACAAAAACCGCCCCTCATCCGTCTGACGGATAGAGGGCGGATATACCGCGGTACCACCTCAATTTATTCCTCCCCTCACAGGGGGGAACCTCGTCGGGCACGTGGGGAGAGCTCGTCGGGTAGCGGATGTACCGGCCGCGGCCCTTGGGGCGATCCTTGTATGCCTCATCGCTGTAACGGGCGAATCCCGTTGACCCCTTGGCTCCTCCCCCGTCGGAGACTCGCTTCGAGACCACAGCTCCCGGAATGTATTCAACCGAAGCCTCCCCTCCGTCTTGCACCCTCCGACGGCTCTCTGTGCGGGCGGCGGCGGTCTACTTGTTTCCGCTCATCGCTTTTGATGGGGGTATTATAAACCTTTGTCAAGGATTTGTCAAGGGGTTTTTGAAAATTTATGCGAAAAAAATTTAGCTGGGTGAAAAATATGCAAATATTCGCGGGAATATGCAGAGAGCCGAAAGCAATTCCAATCAGAAACCCGAAGGGGTTCTTTCCGCCACTCGCCCGAAAGGGCGAATTTCACACGCGAAGCGTATTTCACACCGCAGGTATTTCACACGCCGTAGGCGTATTTCACCGCAGATCGTCGAAACGACGATCTGCGCCCACCACCGCCCTTACCCCCGCCGCCACCAGCGGTGCCAGGATCATCCCCCACACCCCGAAGAGCCGTAGCCCCGCGTACATGGACAGAAGGGAGACCAAGGGGTGAAGTCCCAGCCCGTCCCCGATGAGCTTGGGTTCGAGGATCTGGCGCACCAGTGTGGCGACGGCGTAGAGCACCAGAAGCCCGATCCCCAGCTTGACCTGCCCCAGAAGCAGACAGACCAAGGCCCACGGGATCAGGATGATCCCCGTTCCCAGCAGGGGCAGAAGATCCACCACAGCCAAAAGCAGAGCCAGAATAAAGGCGTAGGGCACCCGCAGAAGGGCCAGCCCGATGAAGGACAGGCAGAAGGTCAGAAGCCCCAGGAGCAGGCAGGCGCGGAGGTACTGCCGCCCCAGACGGCGGAGACGGCGGCCTATGGGAGGCAGACGGTCGCGGAGGGGGGCGGGGGTCACGCGGGTGAGGGCGGCTCCCAGGGCTTTTCCCAGACGCCCGTCGTCGGCGGTGAGGTAGTAGCAGGCCAGCAGGGTGACCGTAATGAAAATGAAGGCCGCGGGAACAAAGCCCGCCACGGACATGGCGGCGTCGGGCAGGCGGGAGGTGATGGCCTCGGTCAGACGGGCCACCCCCGATTCCACCATGCTGTCCACCGAATCGCAAAGCTCGGCGTAGAAGGGAGCGTCCTCAAAGCGGCGGAGAAAGGGAATATGGGAAGAGAAGGATCTCACGCGGGAAAGTGCCGACTCCACCGCCGCGATCAGACCCTCGGTGTCGGCGGTCAGCCCGTCGGCCAGTCGGGTCAGCTCACGGATCCCCCGCCAGATCCCCCCTACGGCCAGAGCCGACACCACCCCCACCGTAAGGATCACCAGCCCTGCCGCCGCGACTCCGCGGGGGAGTCTTGTCCGCTTGGTCAGTCGGTCCGCCAGGGGCCGCACCACCCGCGACAAAAGGTAGGCCAGGAGAAAGGGAAGCAGGATCCCCAGGGCGTAGCGGAGGGTCAGCCATAGGGCGAACAGGCCCACGGCGGCGCAGAAGAGTATGGAGGCGGCTTTCTGCCAGCTGAAGGCGGGGGAGGAGGGGGTCATGGCGGCTCCTTTCGGGAAAACAGAGGTGGTTTATGAATAGTATGAGAACTGACTTGAAAATTATTTCGCATGGAGAAAAATATCTTGACAAAATACCGAATGGATGGTACAATAATACGGTATGCAAAAAAGTAAGGGGCGAATAAGCCCCCGAGGAAAGGAAACAACACATGAGCAACAAGCGTTATAGCAACAAGGGCGTGAACTCCGCCGCCAAGGCTCAGGCCACCGCCGCCGCCCGGCAGGAGAGCAAGCGCCAGACCCTCATCGTCTGCGCCGTAGCCGTGGCCGTGGTCCTTCTGGCCATCGTGCTGGCACTGGTACTGGGCGGTGTGGATAAGACCACCGACAGCGGTAAGGAGACCAAGCCCTCCACCCAGACCACCGCGCCCTCTAACCAGACCACCACCGATCCCGGTAAGCTCAATGCCGACATGACCGCCATCAAGGCCGAGATCGACTCCATGTCGGTGGCCGACTTCACCGAGACCACCGAGACCACCGAGTACGTCAAGCTGACCATCCAGCACTACGGCGACGTGGTCATCCGTCTCCGCTCCGACATCGCTCCCCTCACCGTGGATAACTTCCAGAAGCTGGTGGCCAAGGGCTTCTACAACGGCCTGACCTTCCACCGCATCGTGCAGGGCTTCATGATCCAGGGCGGCGACCC
>JAFULU010000101.1 GCA_017483125.1 Clostridia bacterium | reverse complement strand
TCACCACCAAGCCCGTCATCATCAAGCTGAGCCCCAACGTCACCGATATCGTCTCCATCGCGAAGGCCTGCGAGGAGGGGGGGGCTGACGGCATCAGCCTCATCAATACCCTCCTGGGTATGCGCATCAACCTGAACACCCGCAAGCCCGTCATCGCCAACAAGATGGGCGGCTTCTCGGGTCCCGCCATCTTCCCCGTGGCGGTGCGTATGGTCTACCAGGCGGCCCACGCGGTGTCCATCCCCGTGGTGGGCATGGGCGGTGTATCCTCTGCCGAGGACGTGATCGAGCTGATGCTGGCGGGCGCAACCGCCGTTGAGGTGGGCGCGGCCAATCTGGTCAACCCCTTCGCGTGCCGCGATATTATCAACGACCTGCCCCGCGTCATGGAGAAGTACCGCATTAGTAGCCTTTCCGAGATCATCGGCCAGGCGTGAGGTGACGGCATGACCTACGATAAGATCTATCTTCGGGAGGGACATCCCGACGTCTTTCTTGAGACTTATATCGCCGAGCCTGTGGGCGGAAAGAAGCGGAAAGCCATCCTGGTGATCCCCGGCGGCGGCTACGGCGGTGTCTGTGCCGACCGTGAGGGCGAGCCCATCGCGCTGGCCTTCATGCCCTACGGCTACAACGGCTTCGTGCTTCACTATACGGTGGGGCGCAAGGAGCCCTACCCCGCCCAGCTCCGCGAGGTCACCCTGGCTATCAAGCACATCAAGGACAACGCGGACAAGTACGGCATCGACCCCGATCAGCTCTTCGTCACGGGCTTCTCGGCGGGAGGGCATCTCACCGCCTGTGCGGGTGTGTTCTGGAACAGACCCGAGGCCACCGAAGGCTTGGATATCCCCTACGGCTACAACAAGCCCCGGGGCATCATGCCCATCTACCCCGTCATCAGCATGAAGGGACACGGCTTCAGCATCAAGAATCTGCTCTGCAAGGACGACCCCACCAAGGAAGAGACGGATTACGTCAGCGTGGATCAGCACGTGAGTGCCGACAGCTCCCCCGTGTTCATCGTCCACAGTGCCGACGACGAGCTGGTGGATGCCCGCAACTCTCTGGATCTCGCCATGGCCTACGCGGGCGCGGGGGTTCCCTACGAGCTTCACATCTTCCCCCACGCCCAGCACGGCTGCGCTCTGTGCAACGCCATCACCAATATGGGTAACCCCAACTGGAACGATCCCATGATCGCCCGCTGGGTGGAGATGGCGGCTTACTGGGCGGAGCATACCTGTAAGTGACCCGATCTTTGCCTTCCCCAGCGGGGAAGGGGGACCGCCCGCAGGCGGTGGATGAGGAGAGCGGCTTTCAAATTACCTTTTGGGTGTCCGTTATTGTGGTGAAACCAATCAGTGGGCCATCAAGGTAAGGAGACAGAGATGAAATACAATTATAACGAAAAACTCGTCCCCAACGCCCAAGCTCTTCGCAAGAATATGACTCCCGAAGAAAAGCATCTATGGTATGATTTTCTGAAAAGGCTTCCCGTGACGGTCAACAGGCAAAAAAATATGGGTAATTACATTGTTGATTTCTATATTTCAAGTGCTTGTATTGTCATTGAAATTGATGGACGACAGCACAATTTGCCTGAACACCGTGAGGATGATAAGAAACGGGATGATGATATGAGAATGCTCGGTAACGTGGTATTGCGATATACCAACGAGGATATTCGTGAAAGATTCAATGCGGTATGCGAGGATATTCTGAAGCATATCGGTATTGGAGTGCAGGATTTGAAGCCACGAAAGTGAAATGGTGATGATGGAAGCGGACACCAAGATGGTAATCTGCAATCCGCTCTCCTCATCCACCGCTGCGGCGGTCCCCCTTCCCCGCTGGGGAAGGCAAAGGAGTAAACCGCATGAAAATGTTAATAAACACACATATAAAGGAGAAACCAAAAATGGGAAAAGACGTCATCGTAGCCTGTGATTTTGACAGCGCAGAAAAGGTATTCGCATTCCTCGATCTCTTCGAGGGCCTGGACAGAAAGCCCTTCGTGAAGATCGGCATGGAGCTCTACTACGCCGAGGGCCCTGCCATCGTCCGTGAGATCAAGGCTCGCGGCCACAAGATCTTTTTGGACCTCAAGCTCCACGATATTCCCAACACCGTCAAGAAGTCCATGGCCGTTCTCTCCCGCCTCGACGTGGACATGACCAACCTCCACGCCGGCGGTACCATCCCCATGATGGAGGCCGCTCTGGAGGGCCTGACCCGTCCCGACGGTACCCGCCCCATCCTGATCGCCGTGACCCAGCTCACCTCCACCGACCAGGAGCATATGACGAACGACCTGCTCATCGACCATCCCGTGGCCGACGTGGTCATGCACTACGCCCACAACGCCAAGGTCGCCGGTCTGGACGGCGTGGTCTGCTCTCCCCTGGAGGCAGGCAAGGTTCATGAGCGTTGCGGCGAGGGCTTCGTGACCGTAACCCCCGGCGTCCGCTTTGCTGACGGGGATAAGGGCGACCAGAAGCGCGTCATGACCCCCGAGGAGGCCAAGAAGATCGGCTCCGACTACATCGTGGTGGGCCGTCCCATCACCGCCGCCGCCGATCCCGTGGCCGCCTACGAGCGCTGTGTGAGAGAGTTCGTGGATTAATTTCGTAAAAAAC
>JAFULU010000100.1 GCA_017483125.1 Clostridia bacterium | reverse complement strand
TGAAGGTCAGGGAAGTACCCGTGAACTCCCCGGGGGCATGGCTGCCGCGGAGGGGCTCAGGGTGGTCGCTGTGGGCGGAGGTCAGGAGGGTGGGGAAGCGCGGGGTGGGGGCGCCGTGGAAATAGTCGTCGGGCTGGCGGCCGACCTTGTGCTCGTGGCCGCAGATGAGCATATCAATGCCGATCTCGTTGAGGCATCTTATCCACTTTTCGTAGAGGGTGGGGTTGTGGTCGTTGAAGGGGCGGTCGGTGCAGGTGAAGTTGATGTGGCAGAGGGCTACGCGGCGGGTGATGCCCTCGGCGTTGTAGGTGGTATCGGCGTTTGCGATGAGGTCGCGGAGGTAGTCGGTCTGGGCCTCGCGGAAGCCCAGGAAGTCGGCCACGCCGCCGTACTCCGGGGAGCCGTACTCGATGCTGGTGTCGGGCTTATCCTCGCCGCAATCCAGCACCACGCCCCAGACGGGGCCCGCGCGGAAGGTGTAGTAGGTGGCACCGCCGCGGGTGGGGATGTACTTGTGGAGATGCTCGGCCATGTAGCCGCGGGTATCGTGGTTGCCGCGGATGTAGACGGCGGGGAAGCGTCCCTCGGTGATCTCGGAGGTGAGGCGGTGGAGGGTGGTGACCTGATCCTTATTGGCGGCGGAGTCACCAATGTCGCCCAGGAGGAAGAGGAGGTCGATCTTGCCATGGGCCAGGGCGGTCTCGGCGGGGACGGTCACCTGTCCGTGGGTGTCGGCCAGGACGTAGGCCTTGATCTCCCCCGCCTCGGGGATGGGAGTGAAGGGGTAGTCGTAGGCCTCGGTGGGGTCGGGCTTGGGGTAGTAGTTGCAGTGATCCGCCAAGGGGGTGATGTGGACGCGGTAGGCGCGGGCCTTGTCCAGAAGGGACACGGGGACCTTGATCTTGTGGACGTCGGTATCCGAGCGCATGACACCGTTGATATTGTCGGTGAAGGTGCGGCCGTCCACCACCACCGAGGCCATGGCGGGTCTATCGCAGAGAAGGATGATCTCGTAATCTTTTTCTACAAGAAATACGCCGGGGTGGCACACGAGGGAGGTGGTTTCAACAGCGTTGATGGGGGTAGGGGCGGTGTTCATGTTACTCCTCCTTACTATCCAAATAAGGGGTGATGTCGATCCTCTGCAGCTCCGCGGGGGGGATCTTGGACTTGGCCCGCTCGTGGTACTGGATGGTGTTGCGGAGCATGAGGGTGAACTGGGCCTGAGGGGTACGGCCCTCGGCCTCGGAGATATAGATGAGCTTGCGGAGAAGATCCTCGGAGAGGCGGACGGGGACGGTGTAGGACTGTTTCATGGGGTGACTCCTTTCAATGGTAAGCAAAAGGACGGGAAAAGCTCCCGTCCTTCGGTGATTTTTCGGTTGTCGGATTTTTTGCGGTCACATCAACGGGAGACCAGAGTGACCACGGTGACGGGATTGTAGTAGCGCAGGAGCTTGAGGGTCTTTTCGGTGGCCTCAAAGTAGACCGCGCAGAGCTGACCGTCCTGCTCGAAGAGAGCGTAGTACTGGTCGGGGGCGGTGGAGTGGGAGACGAAGGAATAGATCTTGGTCACGCCCTTCTCCTCAAAGGTGGAATCCGACTCAAAGGTGCGGGGGGCGATCTCGCGGAAGTCCTTAATGGTGACCTCCAGAACCTTCTTGCGCTTCATGCCGCCGTAAATGCGGGAGAAGGTCATCTGACCCGAGGTCATGGAATACTCCAGCTCGCAGTTGAAGATCTTCCAGAAGTAGAGGACCAGACCCAGAAGCAGAAGGGGAAGGATGGCCAGCATGGGCATACGGATAACGAAGGTGAAGGCGACGAAGGCCCCGATGAAGGCCAGCAGGACAAAGCGGCCCAGGAACTTGATCAGCTTTCTCTTGCCCTCGGCGCGCTCGTCCACGACGAACTCAAAGGTGTTGAAATCGCTCATGATGATGTACCTCTCTTGTTGACATTATGATGCTCCCATTATACCATATTTTTCACAAGAATGCAAGGAGAAAAAGCTTTTTTTGGCAAAATATTTTTCTGCTTTGGAGCCGAGTAGGGCAGGGAGGCTGAATTCGTGAAAAAAACACAGAAGAATCTTGAAAAATTCATAATTTACCTCTTGCATATTGGTAAAGAATATAGTATAATATAATGACCAATAGTATTCCCCAAAGGAGTTTCCCCATGAAAGCAGTTATTACCGTTACGGGCAAGGACAGCGTGGGTATCATTGCCAAGGTGGCGACCGCCTGCGCCGAGTTCGGTGCCAACATCGTGGACATTTCCCAGTCGGTTCTGAGTGACTATTTCGCCATGATCATGCTGGCGGATATCGACTCGCTGACGATTGAGTTCTCGGAGTTCGTGGACAAGCTGGAGGATCTGGGCAAGGCCAACGATCTGGTGATCCACACCATGCACGAGGATATTTTCAATACTATGCATCATATCTGAGGTCCTGTCCATGCTTGATACGAGAGATATACTGGAAACCATCCAGATGATCCGGGAGGAGAATCTGGACATCCGCACCGTCACCATGGGCATCTCCCTCTTCGATTGCGTCAGCGACGACGGGAACCGCCTGTGCGACAACATTTACGACAAGATCACCCGCAAGGCCGAGCGTCTGGTGGCTACGGGTCAGGACATTGAGAAGAAGTACGGCATCCCCATCGTCAACAAGCGGGTGTCCGTGACCCCCATCTCCCTGGTGGCGGGGAATATGTCCCCCGACGTCTTTCTGAAGCTGGCTCATACCCTCCAGAGAGCGGCGGATACCGTGGGCATCAACTTCATCGGCGGCTACTCCGCTCTGGTCCACAAGGGTATGACCCAAGGGGATCGCAACCTCATTTCGGTGATCCCCGAGGCTCTGGCCGAGACCGATCTGGTCTGCTCCTCGGTGAACGTGGCCACCACCAAGGCGGGCATCAACATGGATGCCATCCGTCTCATGGGCTCCACCATCAAGCGAGCCGCCGCGCTGACCGCTGACCGCAACTCCATCGGCTGTGCCAAGCTGGTGGTCTTCGCCAACGTCCCCGAGGATAACCCCTTCATGGCGGGTGCCTTCCACGGTGTGGGTGAGCCTGATACCGTCATCAACGTGGGCGTTTCGGGTCCCGGTGTGGTGAGCTCGGCTATAGCACGTGCCGGTGACTGCGACCTGTCCGCCCTGGCGGATATCATCAAGAAGACCGCCTTCAAGATCACCCGTGTGGGTCAGCTGGTGGCCTCCGAGGCCGCGAGCCGTCTGGGAGTTCCCTTCGGTATCGTGGATCTTTCGCTGGCACCGACTCCCGCTGTGGGCGATTCGGTGGCACTCATTTTGGAGAATATGGGTCTGGAGTCCTGCGGGGCTCACGGCACCACCGCCTGTCTGGCCATGCTCAACGACGCGGTCAAGAAGGGCGGCGTTATGGCATCCTCCCATGTGGGCGGACTGTCGGGCGCCTTCATTCCCGTATCCGAGGACGCGGGCATGATCGCCGCCGCCAAGCGAGGTGCTCTTACCATCGAGAAGCTGGAGGCCATGACCGCCGTCTGCTCGGTGGGTCTGGATATGATCGCGGTGCCCGGTGACACCTCCGAGGAGGTCATCTGCGGGCTCATCGCCGACGAGATCTCCATCGGTGTGGTCAACACCAAGACCACCGCCGTCCGCGTCATCCCCGCTGTGGGCAAGACGGTTGGCGACGAGGTGGACTTCGGAGGCCTTCTGGGTACGGCTCCCATCATGGAGCTCAAGCCCTACTCCCCCGCCAAGTTTATCCACAGAGGCGGGCGCATCCCCGCTCCCATCCACAGTCTCAAGAACTGATGGGACGAATTCGTAAACCAAATCAAAATTATAGAAAGGCAGGAACCAATTATGTTCATTTTCAAGGTACTCGGAGCGCTTTCCAAGTTCGGCGGTAAGATCGTAGACGTTTACGAGGATGTGCTGGACTACGTGGATCACCTCGTCCACAAGAAGGAATACGAGCGCCGCGCCAAGCAGAGAAAGCTGTTCTGGACCATTCTTCTGTCGGTCGTGGGCGGCATCATCGTGGTGCTTCTGTTCCCCTACAAGCTCATCGTCAAGCGCAACGGCGATTTCGAGATCCGCACCCTGCTCCTCCGCGTCTACCGCAGAAGCGAGGACTACGATATCCCCGAGGGCGGCAGCGACAGCTTCGACATCGAGGAGGCTGACGTGGCCGAGGACGCCATCGAGGCATAAGTAATCCCACAAGGAGTCGTCACACATGGAGCTTTCGGACATCACCACCCCCGCGCTGGCCTATCTGGGTGACAGCGTGCTGGAGGTCTGCGTCCGCACCTATCTGGTGACCGAGAGGGGACTGTCCACCTCGGCTCACCTCAACCGCGCGTCGCTGGATTTCGTCCGCGCCTCGGCACAATCCGAGGCTGTGGGGCGTATGGAGCCTCACCTCACCGAGGAGGAGGCCGCTATCTACCGCCGCGGCCGCAACATGGGTCACGGAAACGTCCCCAAATCGGCCTCTGCGGCCGAGTACCGCCGCGCCACGGGCATGGAGGTTCTGTTCGGGTATCTGCACCTCACGGGGCAGACCGAGCGGATCAACCGACTGTTCCGCGTGGGGTACGGGCTGGACGATACCGAGGACCCCAACAATTCGTAATCAGGAGACTACCGACATGAGCAATTTTCCCAAGGTCGTATTCACCGTAGCCGAGATGGCGGATGAGCCCTTTGAGCTGGGCAAGATCGTCATGGAGCTTCGCCCCGACAAGGCCCCCGCCACCGTGGAGAACTTCCTCTCTCTGGTGGAGAGCGGCTTCTACAAGGGTCTGATCTTCCACCGCGTCATCAAGGGCTTCATGATCCAGGGCGGCGGCATGACCCCCGACTTCGATCAGAAGCGCTGTAAGTCCATCCGCGGCGAGTTCAAGGCCAACGGCTATATGGCCAATGACCTGAAGCACAAGAGAGGCACCCTGTCCATGGCCCGCACCAGCGACCCCGACTCCGCCTCCTCCCAGTTCTTCATCATGCATGAGGACGCGCCTCACCTGGACGCCCAGTACGCCGCCTTCGGGCAGGTGACCGAGGGCATGGAGGTGGTGGACAAGATCGCCTCCTGCAAGACCGGCCGTTACGGCTTCTACACCGACGTCCCCCGCGTGTGCATCATGATCACCGATGCCGCTGTGGTGACCGAGTAAACCCCTTTCCCCGCGCTCCCGTTCGGTGGAGCCAAAACAAAATCAGTTTATCCCCGCGAAACGCGGATAAAAAAGAAAACACAATATATGGAGGATACAAACCATGAAGTTCGAATTCTGCAACAAGAAGAAGACCAACGACATCACCGCTGACGTGGTGCTGGTCGCCGCTGCTGCCGGTGCCGCCGCTGCCGGTTGCGTCATCGCCGCCTACGAGGCTCTGAAGTCCGAGAAGGGCCAGGCTGCCATCGCCAAGACCAAGGCTGCTACCGTCGCCGCCGCCGCCAAGACCAAGGCTGCTACCGTCGCCGCTGCCGGTAAGGTCAAGGAGACCGCCACCGCCGCCGCAGGTAAGGTCAAGGAGACCGCTGTGAACGCCGTTGACGCTGTCAAGGCCAAGCTGCCCAAGAAGGCAGAGGCTTGCGAGTTCACCTGCGAGGCCGCCGAGGAGGTCGTTGAGGCTGAGTGCGAGTGCGCCGAGGAGACCGTTGAGGCTCCCGCCGAGGCTTAATTGTCTGACCTGTACATAGCGAAACGCTGAAGAAGGGAGGGTATCGGATCATGATGCCCTCCCTCTTTTTGAGGGAAATGTAAGATACAAGATACAAGATACAAGATACGAGATATGAAAAAAACCATCTGGTGACTTTCTTTTCCATATCTTCTATCTCTTTCGTGAGCTCAACTTTGAACCCACATCACAAGGAGACATATCATGAAAAAAATCGTCGTACTGGACGCGGGAACCCTGGGGGACGATCTCTCCCTGCTTCCGCTGGAGGCCGAGGGGGAGGTGACGGTCTACCGTGTCTCCCCGCCTGAGACCGTCCGTGAGCGCATTAAGGGGGCGGATGCCGTCATCCTGAACAAGGTGAAGATCGGGGAGGATCAGCTTCCCGACGAGGGGGCGCCCGGGATCATATGCGTGGCCGCCACGGGCTTTGACAACATTGATCTGGAGGCCTGCCGCCGTCACGGGGTGGCTGTGGCCAACGTGCGGGGGTACTCCTCCGAGAGCGTCATGCAGGTGACCGTGGGGCTGGTTCTGTCCCTCATCACCCATTTGCCCGCCTACTGCGCCGCCACCGCCGACGGCTCCTACACCCGCGGGGGAAACGCCAATATGCTCTCCCCCTCCTACCATGAGATCGCGGGGCTGACCTGGGGCGTCGTGGGAGCGGGGAAGATCGGCTCCCGCGTGGCCGACGTGGCCCGCGCCCTGGGCTGTCGGGTGCTGACCAACCGCCGCCATCCCGACGGGGTGAGCGTGGATCTCCCGACTCTGCTCCGTGAGTCGGATATCGTGACGGTCCACACCCCTCTGACTCCCGAGACCAGGGGGCTGATCGGGGAGGAGGAGATCGCCCTGATGAAGGACGGGGTGATCTTCGTCAACATGGCCAGAGGTGCCGTCACCGACGAGGCCGCCGTGGCCGCCGCCGTGGAGGCGGGGAAGATCGGGGCCTTGGGCTGTGACGTCTACAGCGTGGAGCCCTTCCCCGAGAGCCATCCCTACTACGCCATCCGTGACCGCGAGAACGTCTTGCTGACCCCCCATATGTCCTGGGGTGCCTACGAGGCGCGGGCGCGGTGTCTCT
This sequence comes from Clostridia bacterium, assembly GCA_017483125.1. GTDB lineage: Bacteria > Bacillota > Clostridia > Oscillospirales > CAG-272 > CAMEON01. The sequence continues at coordinate 2,193 of JAFULU010000100.1, read as the reverse complement.
CCGAGATGATCCTCAACATGAGGGCGTTCTTCGCGGGGGAGGAGCGGAATCGGGTGGATCTGTGAGGCAGAAGCGAAATAAAGAAAAGCATCGGATGAAGATTGTCCGATGCTTTTGCTTTGAATAAGCAGTGTTTTTCCATATTTATACTATTTTTCAAATAAAAGCTTGATTTGCATTTGCCCTCTCCGTCACGCCTACGGCGTGCCACCTCCCCCAAAGTGGGAGGCTTTTGAGAGGCTCTCCCTTTGGGAGAGCTCCCGCGAAGCGGGTGAGAGGGCTAAACAAGTTCAAGGTTTTAAAAGCAAAATAGTTTTACGGTCGAACGATTGGCACATGGCCCACGAAACGGTTACGAAACCGCTACAAACGATTTACGAAAAGTTACGGAAAGTTACGAAAAGCTACGAAAAAATACGAAAAACTACGAAACGGTACGAACCGCCTACGAAATGATACGAAAGTCTTTTTCGTATCCCTTATCTAAACACATCTAACCATACCGTATCTTACCGTAACAAATCACATCTCACCGTATCCCAACACAACCGACATAACAAACCCCACCGTCCGATGGAGGGTGGGGTCATCTTGTCAGGTTGCGCGAGTGGGTGAGATCAGAAATGCTCAAAGATACCGGCAGGACGGCGGGGGAAGGCGCGGAAGAAATCGGGGGCTTTGGTGCGCCATTCGGTATGCTCGGTGTGGCGGGCGTAGTCGTAGCCGTAGGAGTCGTAGCCGAAGGCCAGCTGGGTCAGGGCGGGGATATCGGCGGCGAAGTCGTAGTCCTCGGTGTCATCGGGGAGCTTTTCCACGGCGGCGGTGCCGTTTCGGTAGGTCACCCGCCAGACACCGTTGGTCTTCTCGCCCGACCAGGGGGAGCGGGGGGGCTCGGTCGTCTTCACCGTGAAGGTGCCTGCCTCGGCAGGGTAGGGGACCGACTCAAAGAAGAGTTTTACGTCGTTGATGCGGGCCATGATGTCGGGGAGGATGGTGATACTCGTGTGCATATAGTGGCGCAGGCGCAGCTCCACCTCGGGGATCATGGCGATGTTCTCCATTTTCACGGTCTCCATCTCCCCCTCGAACATACGGATAAAGCCCAAGAGCTTGGTCATGGCTTCGTCGGTGAGGGCGATGAGCTCGTGGATATGGAGGTTGACGCTGACCATGCGGTTGACCGAGAAGTAGTTTTCAATCTCCAGAATGACATAGCCATCGGGTCTGCCTTCTCCGTCGCGGGAGAGGTAGACCTTTTTTCGGTTGTCTCCCGTGGGGAAGTGGTTGGGGGTGCGCGTAAACATGAGGTGGCGGCCGTCAGCGGCGAAGGTGTTGTAGACCTGGGCCAGCTCGGTATTATGGGTATCCCCCGTACAGCGGATGAGGTCGGGGTAGCGGGGGACGAAGTTCAGAGCGGTGATGGGGAATTCCAGCACGCGGTGGTCGGCCACCCGCTCAAAGCCGAAGGCGCGGTAGTAGGCGAAGGAGAAGGGGTGGAGGATGGTGAGGGGGACGGCGCGGCGGTCGCACTCGGCGGCCATTTCTGTGAAGATCTCACGGACCAGACCGCCCCGACGGTACTCGGGCTCGGTGCCCACACCGCCCACGGCGCCGCAGAGGATCTCCTTGCCGCCGAAGTGGATGGGACGTATGGTGAGGCCGCCGCTGCTCATGCGCTGGCCGTTTTCGTCTACGGCGGTGACGTGGAGGGCGCTGGGATAGGGGATATGGGTCTGTATGGTGTGGGACATGGCGGTGGCTCCTTTTTTAGTTTTCCTTGTGGGGGATGGCGAAGCTTTTGGCGTAGGCCACGGCGTAGGAGTCGGCGGGGGCGATGACCGTGAGGTGGGGACAGCCCTCAAAGGCACCGTAGCCGATGGACTCCACCGAGGCGGGGAGGGTGACCGACGTGAGGCTTTTGCAGTCCGCGAAGGCGAACCAGCCGATCTCGGTGACCGAGTAGGGAAGCTCCACCGTGACCACCGAGGTGCCGCGGAAGGCGTTGTCCTCAATGACGGTGACGGGGTAGCCCTCGATGGCGGCGGGGACCGTGACGCGGGGGTCGGTGCCGAGGTAGGACAGGATGACCGCGCGGCCGTCACGGATCTCAAAGTGGAAGGCCATGGAGGGGGAGGGGGTGGTCTCGGAGGGCGTACTCGGGCGGGTGCTTGGAGCGGTGTCCGTGGGGGGATC
>JAFULU010000099.1 GCA_017483125.1 Clostridia bacterium | reverse complement strand
TATATTTTAATAGAAACCCGTAGGGTTTCTTTCCTCAACTCGCCCAACGGGCGAATTTCACACGCGCAACGCGCGTATTTCAGGCTCGCTTGCGAGCGATTCACACGCCGTAAGGCGTATTTCACTATTGCAGTTTATCGGGCTTCAGACCGATAAACCGCAATTTCTCCTCACTTCAGCTCCACCACGGTCACCCCGCCGTCTCCCTCTCCGTACTTACCGATACGGAAGGAAGCGATGCGCTTGTCCCCGCGGAGGAATTTCCACAGAGCGTTCTTCAGCGCCCCCGTTCCCTTGCCGTGGATGAGGTGCACCGACTGCATATTGTACATGATGGCGTCGTCCAGATACTTGTCCACCGCCAGCCAGGCCTCGTCTCCCGTCATGCCGCGGAGGTCGATCTCTGACTTGAACTGGTTGGAGCGCTCTACCGTGACCGAGGACTTGACCGCGGTCTTGGCGGCAGGCTTCTTCTTCTGCCCCCGCTCGTCCTCCTCAATGAGGCGGAGATCCTCGATGCGGGCCTTGGTGCGCACCACACCCGCCTGCACCGCCACCAGATTCCCCTTGGGATCCTCGGTGACGATACCCTCCTTGTGGATGGTGACGATCTTGACCTTGTCGCCCTTCTTGAGAGGTCGGGGCAGTACGTACCCCTCGTCCTCCTCCTGCACCTCAATGGGATCGAAAATATCCCCCGTGGTGCGCAGATGATCGCGGACAGCTCTGCGGGCGGCCTCCAGCTCAGCGGCGGCCTGAGCGGCGGCCTGTGCCTTCTTCATCTTCTCCATCTGCTCGTAGATGAAGTCGCAGGAGGCCTTGGCGGACTGCACCATGGCGGCGGCCTTCTTGCGGGCGGCCTCAGCCTCCTTTTCGGCGCTCTCCACCTTCTTGCGGATCATACGCTCGGATTCGGCCTTGAACCGCTCGTACTCCTCGCGGAGCCGCTTGGCCTCGTCCCGCTCCTTCTCCATCTGCACACGGCTGTTCTCCAGCTGCTCGATGACCGACTCAAAGCTCTTGTTGTCCGAGCTCACCCGCTCCTTCGCCCGCTCGATGATGGCGGGAGACAGACCCAGCTTCTCGGAGATGGCAAAGGCGTTGGACTTACCAGGCGCGCCGATGACCAGCTTGTAGGTGGGCTTCAGGGTCTCCACGTCGAACTCGCAGGAGGCGTTGCACACCCCGGGGGTGTCCAGGGCGTAGGCCTTCAGCTCGGCGTAGTGGGTGGTGGCCACACAGCACGCCCCTGCCTCACGGACAGACTCGATGATGGCCACGGCCAGCGCCGCGCCCTCTACGGGATCGGTACCGCCGCCCAACTCGTCGAAGAGCACCAACGACCGCTCCCCCACCTGCTCCATGATGGTGACAATGTTCACCATGTGGGAGGAGAAGGTGGACAGGGACTGCTCAATGCTCTGCTCGTCGCCCAGATCCACCAGGATGGTGTCGTAGGTGCAGATGCAGGACTCCTCCTCACAGGGGACGTGGAGACCCGACTGTACCATCAGGGCGAACAGACCGATGGTCTTCAGGGACACCGTCTTACCGCCCGTGTTGGGACCCGTGATCACCAGGGTGTCAAAGGAGTCGCCCAGAGAAATGGTGATGGGCACCACCTTGTCCTTGTCGATCAAGGGATGTCTGGCACCAACCAAGTTGACCGCCCGATCCCCCGAGATCATGGGAGCCACACCCCGCATGGAGGCCGACAGCTCCCCGCAGGCGAAGACGAAGGCCAGCTCGTTGATGTTCTTGTAGTCCAGCCACAGAGCGTCGGACACATCCCCCACCGCCGCCGACAGCTCGGCCAAAATGCGCTCGATCTCCCGCTCCTCCTTGGTGTGAAGGATGCGGATCTCGTTGTTGGCGTCCACCACCGCCATAGGCTCAATGAAAATGGTGGCCCCCGTGGCCGAGGTGTCGTGGATCAAGCCCTTCACCTCCGCCTTGCACTCCGCCTTCACGGGGATGACGTACCGCCCGCCCCGCATGGTGACGATGTTCTCCTGCAAGTAGCGGGAGTTGCCCGAGATCAGCTTCTGGAGGGTCTCCTTGATCTTGGCGTTCTCATTGCGGATCTTGCGGCGGATGTCAGCCAGCAGGGGCGAAGCCTCGTCGGCGATCATGTCCTCAGCGGGGATGGCGCGGGTGATCCGCTCCTCCAGCCTGCGGTCGGTGATCAGACGGTCGAAGACCTCGTCCAGCACCGTGTCAAAGGGATGGTTCCCCGTGTGGTAGTCCTGCAAAATGCGGGCGGTACGCAGTACGTTGGCGCAGTCCAACAGCTCTCTGGGGGACAGCACCGCCCCCTTTTCCGCCCGCTCACAGGCCGAGGCAATATCCCGCACCCGCCCAAAGGAGGGTGCCCCCTTGGCGTCCGCCAGCTTGCGGGCATCGGTGGTGCGGCGCAAACGGCGGAGCACCGTGTAGGTGTCGTCGGAGGGCCGCAGGTTCCGCGCCATGACCTTGGCACCCTCGGTCTCGGCGTGCTCCTCCAGCATGGCGCAGATCTTATCAAATTCCAGTGTTCGTATGGTCTTTTCGGAAAAACTCATGGTAGTTCCTTTCGGTTATATATGTGTATGGTTGAGTTGTCTGTTCGTTCACGCCCGCAGGGCATCTCGCGCCCACAGGGCATATCGTTCCCAACGGGAATATCGTGCGCGAAGCGCATATCGCTCGCCGCAAGGCGAAATCGGACTTTTCGTGAATTTGCGAGGTGCCCTTCGGGCGAGATATGCCTACAGGCACGATATGCCCTTCGGGCGCGAGATGCCCAACGGGCGTGACGGGCTTCGCCCGATTACCGTCCCCTCAACATCCTCTTTCCATCCCTCAAAAGCTCCAGAATCGCCCGCGCGTTAAACGCCGCCAGCAGGACAAACACCCCCGCCGCCGCGCCGTACATGAGGAGCATATGATCCACGTTCCGCTTGGACAGCGTCACGATCACCGTCAGCACCCCCATCAGCAGAGTATTGCCAATGAGCCGCCCCCACTCCCCCTTGAAGGGAATGAGCCGCCGCCCCGTCACCAGACGAAGCAGACACACGGC
>JAFULU010000098.1 GCA_017483125.1 Clostridia bacterium | reverse complement strand
CGGCGAGCGATATACGCTTTGCGCGAGATATGCCCGCTGGGCGCGATATGCCCGTTGGGCGCGATATGCCCTTCGGGCGTGAACACACCGATAAACCCCAATTTGAATCACAACCAAGCCGTTCGCCTGTTCTACCCACATGATCCTCGGCAGAGGCGCACCGAGCAGCCCGTAAAAAATCCCCCGCCTTACGGCGAGGGATGAAGATCTTATCGGAACAAAAGCCAGAACATGAGGGCCGCCTCCGCAAGTCCCACCAGACCCATGACCACCAGACCCTTGGCGTGGGGCTTGGGGACCTTGATGGGGGTGATGAAGGCAATGGCGGTGATGAGGATAAAGGCAGGGTAGATCCACAGGCCCACGGGGGCGGGGATCAGCACCGACAGGGCGTACATCAGGGGGAAGACCACGGCGGAGGTGGTGACGGGGACCCCCATGTAGCTCTTGCGGCGGCCTCCCTCGGTGGCCTGGCGGGTCTCCTCGGTGACGTTGAAGTAGGCCAGACGGATGAGGGCGCAGAGGATGAACAGGGCACCGAACCCCCAGGATGCCACCCGCAGAAGGGTGGACTGCCCCTCGGCCAGAGCAATGCCCACGGCGGCGGGGAGGACACCGAAGCAGACGATGTCGCAGAGGGAATCCAGTTGGATGCCGAAGCGCTTCTCCTCCTCGGTGGACTTCTTGCGGGTGCGGGCGATCATGCCGTCGAACATATCGCAGACACCCGAGGCCATGAGGCAGAACAGGGCGGTGAAGGGATCTCCCGTGGCGGCAAAGCCGATACCCACGGCCGAGATCAGAAGACTGATATAGGTCAGAATAACCGTATAGTTGTAAAAGCCGATCATGAGTCTCTCCTTGCAGAGCTTGCGTAGTCATTACCCAATATTATACATCATTTCGGCGGTAAGTGCAAGATGTTTGGGGAAAATTTTCGACAAAAAATCCCTTCCATTTTTACCGCTTGCAAAATTCCCCGTTTTGTGCTATACTTTTTTCAGAAATTTCATGTTTCGCGGCACATTTGCCCCCGCCGCGTTGTGTATATAGGTGAGGGGCACATCCCCCACCGAAAGGAGGCTTTTATGATCCTCAACGACTTTGAGATCGTATCTCTCTACCACGCCCGCAACCAGCAGGCGGTGGAGATCACCCAGAAGCAGTACGGCGCCTACTGCCTTACGGTCTCCATGAACATCCTGAACAGCCAGCCCGACGCCGAGGAGTGCGTCAACGATACCTGGGTGGCGGCGTGGAACACCATGCCCCCCAAGTGGCCCCGGAATCTCTGCGGCTACCTGGGCAAGCTCGTCCGCAACATCTCCCTCAACCGCCTCAAAGCCCTCCGCAGAGAGAAGCGGGACGCCGCTCTGACCGTGGCCTTTGAGGAGCTGGAGGACATCATCCCCGCCCCCGACGAGACCGAGTCCGCGATCATCTGCGGGTGGCTGGACGAGTACCTGGGGACGCTGCCCAAGCTGGACAGACAGCTCTTCGTGGGGCGGTACTGGTACAATCACTCGGTCAAGGCCTTGGCGCGACACTACGGTCTGACCGCCAACGCCGCCACCAAGCGCATCACCCGTGCCCGCGAGGGGCTGCGGGATTTCCTGATCGAAAGGGGGTACACACCGTGAGAGGCGAGGTATTATTTGAGAAAATGACGGGCATCTCGGACGAGTTCATCGCCGAAGCGGCCCTGGTGGCTCCTGTGGGAGTAGTCGCGCCCAGAAAGAAGCCCTTTGCTTCCCTTTCCCGCGCTTTGAACAGCGGGTGGGGGGTGGCCTGCATCTGCTTTATCGTGGCCATCGCCGCCGTAGTGGGCATGGTGGCATGGGGGCGAATGGGGGAAGCTGTGGGGCCGGGGAGCGATCCTTCGGTGCGGTTTGCCTTCTCCTACGAGATGACCGCCAACGACGGCTCGGCGTGGAGCGGCACGGCCATGCCCGGGGACGTGGTGAACGTCAGCACCACGGTCGTCAATCACGGAAAGACCTTCGTGACCGATGACTTTTTCGCTTGGGCAAAATTCGTTTTGCAGGAGGACGAGTCGGTGGTGATTGAGGGAGACTATCCCCTTGTGGAATCCATCAAGCACCCTGTAAAAAATGGGGATCAAGGTACGATCTCCTTCCATTTCCATATTCCCGAGAACGCCACCCCCGGGGTGTACGATCTGGTGCTGTCCTACGACGGTGAAAAGCAGGTGTTCGGCGGGGCTTTGACGGTGGGGGATCCCAACGCCAGATTCTCCTTCGGCTATAAGCTCGCGGGAGATGCCTTGACAGGAGCCTCCTACCTCATGGATACGTGGATCACCAACGAGGGCGAGCCCTTCACCTTTGAGGGTTCTTCCATGGGCTTTGCCCCCGCCGCCGTGCTCATTCACATGGAGACACAGTACCGCATAGACGGCTCCTTCGGTGTGGACGACGATCAGGGGGTCTTTACGGTCAACACAGGCGATATGCGCTACGTGGTCCAGGAATTTTTCATCCCCGCTGACGCACCCACGGGAGCCTATGCTCTGGAGCTATCCTACGGCGGCGTGTCCAAGAGCTTCCCCGGGGCGGTGATCGTGACCCATCTCGTCCTCGACTACCCGCTCCTTGAAAACGGTCATCCATTCTCCTTTGGCTATGAGCCATTCGGGGGCTTTGCCATCCCGGGCGATCGGTTCATTATGAACGCATGGGTCATCAACGAGGGAGAACCCTTCTCCTTTATGGGAGATCCCTATTCCTTCCAACCCACAGCCACGCTGTATCACATGGATTCCGATTATACCATAGACAGTTTGCCCCCGCCCACCGGTGTAGAGCCGAGGCCCTGCAACATTCTGACAGGACAAAAAGGGGAGAATGCCTACACGTTCCCCATCCCCGCCGACGCGCCTACGGGAGTGTACGGGCTGAAGCTGACCTACGGCGGCGCGCAAGAGACCTTTGACAATGTGCTGACGGTGGCCGAGCCCACCGTCATAGACCCCGCCGTTCTCTACAACCTCACCATGTCCATCGGCTCCGACTGGCTCTACGAGCCCATCGACGAGGCCTACGTGGACGGTCAGGAGGTCACCGTCCGCATCAAATTCGCCACCGACGTGGGGACGCTGTTCATCCTCAACGGCGAGGTCATCGACGCCGTGACGGGAGACGATCAGCTTGGCTACTGGGAGTACAGCTTCATCATGCCTAAAAAGGATTCCGAGATTATTTTCCATACCTATGACGGAACAGCTCCCTACGGCGAGATGCTGAAGGCCTTCATCCTGTCCAATCCTTACTTATTTGCCGGCGAGGAGCAGTTCTACTACTACGGCGAGTTCGGGGACGGTGTTACGGTCGCCCTACAGCTCGGGTACGGCGAGGCGATATGGTCAACCGCCGTTGGCGGGTACACCTTCGTCACCCCCAACACCCACGATATGATGGCTTTCCACAACGGGACCCTGTACGAATTGCAAACAGCCTACGACATGGGCTTGCTGACCGACGGAGATCTGGAGGTCATGATGGCCACGCACAAGGAATGGTTCCCTGACGAATAAACGCAAAAGACCCGCGAGGACCTCTCCCCGCGGGTTCTCTTTATGCAATTACTAGGCAACCGCAAAACCGCTCTTGATTTTGCATTTTGCATTTTGCATTTATTTTCCGTAGGTCCCATCCGCCATAGCCTTGACCTTGGCGAACAGCTCCCGCTCCTTGGCATCCCACAGAGCGGGATCGCCCTCGTGCTTGACCGAGGTCTCCAGGGACACGCAGCCCTCAAAGCCGATCTCGTGGAGGGCCTTGGTGAAGTCTGCCCAGTCAATGACACCCTCACCGGGCCGCCAATGGAGGTCGCTGACTCCGTTGTTATCGTGGACGTGAAGGGCCGCCAGATACTCCTTGCCAATGGCGCGGACGGCGGCGGCGGGAGAGTCCCCGTAGACGGCGGCGTGGCCCGTGTCGAGGCACATCTTCATGGCGGGATGGTTCATGAGCTTCACGAACTCCAAGGTCTCATTCCAGCGGGACAGAGGCAGGGAGGTGAAGGGAAGATTCTCAAAGCAGACCGTGACCCCCAGCTCCCCGGCCAGATCGCAGAGGGGGGTGAAGTGGTCGAGGTTCATCTGCCACAGCTCCTCCTTGTGGGCAGGGTTGTTCTCCCCGAAGGGCATGATGCAATGGATCACGAAGTTGGGCGCGCCCAAAAGGGCGGTGCCGCGGATGCCCGTCTCCATAGCGGCGTACCGCTCGGCGCGGTCATAGGCCGAAAAGTCCTGTGCGGGCCACCGCCACGCGCCGTGAGTCTGGTTGACGAACAGGCCGCTGTCCTCAATGATCGCCCGCTCCCGCTTCAGGGTGGCGGCAAACTCGGACTCGGAGACATGGAAGATCTTGTTCTCGGTGTGGCAGAACCAGCCGTAGTCCAGGGCGTCGTAGCCGTGGGACTTCATGATCCTGAGGCCCTCTTCAAAGCCGTAGGCGTAGATGTAGTCGGAGGTGATGCAGGTTTTCATCATGGTAGATCTCCTTTCAGAATCGTGGAATGGTTCAAATTTGGGTTTATCGGTCCGTTCCTTTGCCTTCCCCAGCGGGGAAGGGGGACCGCGAAGCGGTGGATGAGGAGAGCAAATTACGGCTCGGTATCGGGTATGATTTTTCTCGGCGTATCAAGGGTTTTACGTATACCCGCTTGAAAATTCAAACCCGCTCTCCTCATCCACCACCTACGGTGGTCCCCCTTCCCCGCTGGGGAAGGCTCACGAGGAAACCCACCGCTAAACCCCAATTTTTACGCCGCCACGTAGATGATACCCGTCACGGCCCCGTCGCGGAAGACCACCTGCAGCTTGGTGGCACCCGAGGTATAGACCAGGTTATCGCCCACCTTCTCAGCGGTAAAGCTCTTCATGGCGGCCTCGGCGTCGGCGCGGCTCATGCCGATGAACAGGCCCTCGGGGGTCTTGACCGAGTCGTCGGTCAGCTCCACCTTACAGATGATCTGGCCGTCCTTGGCGGGGGTGGTGGACATACGGAAGCCGTGGTAGGTGTAGAGGTAGTCCTTACCCGAGAAGCCGCCGCAGGAGTCGGAGGAGTTCATGGAGACCCAGTCGCCCAGGGTGGTGACGGCATCGGCGGCGGGGGCACCCACGGCAAGGGTCACGTTATTGGGGGTCACGAAGACCAGCTTGGAGTCGGAGCCGCCCTTATTGCCGCAGGCGGCAAAGCAGAGGGTCAGAGCCAGAAGGGCGAGGGTCAGGGAGAGGATGCGGAGAGTGGTTTTCATGGTGGTGGTTCCTTTCTTTTGGTGAGTTATGGGGAAGATACAAGATACGAGATACAAGATACGAGATACAAGATACAAGATACGAGATATGGAACAGAGTTCCTTTTTTTATTCTCGGGATTCCATGGCGGTTTTACGGTCATAGTAGGCCTCCACCCGCCTCTGCCATACGGAGGCGATATCGCTCTCTCCCCGACGGTCGGGGATGGCGTGATCCTTTGCGAGGATCTCACCGAAATAGCGGGTGAGCTTTTCCGCGCCGTAGACGTTGAGGTGGGCACCGCCGTCGTAGGTGTCGGTGGCCATGTCCAAGCCCATCTCGTAGGCCTTGGGGATGAGGTTGTAGTAGGCCAGCCCATGCTCGGCGGCGTAGTCGGTGATCTGGGCATCCCACTCGTCGTACCAATGGTACCGCCAGAAGTTGGTGGGGGCCTTGACCAGGATCAGCTCGATGCCCTTTTCGGCGCAGAGGGCACGCATCCTGTCCAGATAGGCCATGGCTGTGGCGGGGAGGGTGTAGTCAATGAGCTGCTCGGGGGTGTAGTCGGCCTGGGTGTCGGCGGGGACGACCCCCGTCTGCATGAGGTAGCCGCTGTCGGAAACGGCGGGCTTATCCTTCCAGGCGTAGGTGAAGTCCTCGGTGGTCAGCTCGCTCCATCGGCTGTGGTAGCGGAAGAAGGGGAAGAGGTAGGTGAGAAAATCCTCCTCCTCTGTCATAGAAGCGCGGATGGCCTCGGCCTTGACGCTTGACCATTCCATACCGTCCAACGCCATGCGGTTGTAGGCCTCCTTTTGGGGCTCGCCGTACTTCAGGGCGTAAACATTGAAGACCACGGCCTTAGGGGTCTCGTAGCGCAGAGCGTCCTCCAGCAGATAGTAGGAGTGCCAGACCAGCTGCTGGGCGCCGCCGCGGAGGTAGGCCGAGATGCCGTATTCCTCCCAAAGGATAGCGGGGACAAAGGACTCAAAGATCTCGCAGTCGCCGACGAAGAGCACGTCGTGGTTGGTCTCGGCTACCGCGCTATAGTACTCCTCGGTGAGGCTTCCCTCCTTGGAGACCGTCAGGTACTTGGGCATGAGGATGGGGGTCAGCACCGCGGGGATGGCGGCGAGGATGGCCAGGGCGATCACAATGCAGAGAGCGCGGAGCCACAAAGTTTTTTTGGGGGTCTTGATTATTGTGTTTTCCATATCCGTACCCCCTTAATACTGTCCGTAGATAAAGTCGCCCGCGTCAAAGCCGATGCCGTAGCTGCCGAAGATCATGACCGTGACGGCCAGACCCAGGGCGGCCAGGGTCCACAGAACGGGACGGTTGGAGAGGCGGTCGGCGACAGGGGTGTCCTTGCCCGAACGGCTGACAAAGAAGATCAGCAGGGTCGCAAGGCCCACCAAGATCCACACGGGAAGGGTGATGCCCAGCTTGTCCATGACCGAGCCGTCGAGGAGGTCGCCCCAATGGCTGAAATCGTAGAACATGGAAGCGAAGGCCTTGAAGGTCACGGGGACGTCGCGGTAGCAGTCCAGGATGCGGACGGCACCCATGAGGAAAAAGGTGCGGACGCACATGAATCCACCGTAAAAGGCGGAGGAAGTGAGCCTCGGGAACCTCTCGCGGAATCTCTTGTACAGCGGCTCGCACTCACGGGAGATCAGGATGATGACGCCGTTGAGCACGCCCCAGACGATGAAGTTCCACGAAGCTCCGTGCCACAGGCCCGTCAAAAACCACGTCACCAGGGTGGCCAGGTACACGGGGAACCGCATACCGACGGCCTTACCCAGATGGGCGCGGCTCCATTTGGTGAGCTTCTGCATGGAGGAGCAAATGGACAGGGGGTAGAAGACGTAATCGGTGAACCAGGAGCCCATGGTGATGTGCCAGCGGTTCCAGTACTCGGCGGTGGAGCGCGACGAGAAGGGGCGGTTGAAGTTCTCGGTGAGCCTCAGACCCAGCATACGGGAAAGGCCGATGGTGATGTCGATGCCCCCCGTGAAGTCGCCGTAGATGACGGCGGAGTAGAGGATGATGAGGAGCAGGACGTACATCCCGCCGAAGTCCTCGGGGGTCCCCACGATGGTCTTGACCGCCCCCATGAGGGTGTCCGCCACCACCAGCTTCTTGAAAAAGCCCCAAAGGACCCGCAGAAGTCCCGCCGAGAGGTTGTCCCACTCGGCTCTGTGGGGGGTATCGAACTGATCCGCCAGATCGTTATAGCGGCAGATGGGACCCTGCATGACCGCGGGGAAGAAGGAGATGAACAGGGCGTACTTACCCAAATTCGTGGCCGCTTTTGCCTTGCCACGGTAGACGTCGATGAGGTAGCCCGTGGAGCGGAAGGTGTAGAAGGAGATGCCCAGGGGCAGGATGAGGGAGGGCACCGTCAAGGTGCTTGCGGTGAACAGCCCCAGGATATCGTTGACGATGGACAGAGTAAAGCCCGTATATTTCAGCACCGCCAGAATGCCGAAATTGAGGATCAGCCCCGCCGTAAGGATGCGGAAGCGCTTTTTCTTCCCCGCCGCCTTGTAGGCCTTGCGGGCGTCCTTGTCCATGTCGGCCTTGTGGGTCGTTATGTAGTCCTCGTCGGCCTTGGCGCGGCGCTCGATGATCCTTGCCAGGAAGAAGGTGGTGAGGACGGTCACCAGGATGAAGGGCAGATACCACCCTCCCGCCGCGGCGTAGAAGAGGACGCTTGCGGTGAGCAGTACGATCCATTGACCCCGCTTGGGCACGAGGTAGTAGAGCAGCACCGTGACCGCCGCGAAGAGCAGGAAGGGGAATGAGGTCAGGGTCACGGGATCAGTCCTCGTCCAGGCGGCAGATCAGGGCCCACAGAGCCTCGGCGGAGTCGAAATTCTCGGGCATGATCTCCTCGGCGGGGATGGTGACGTCAAAGCGGTCGCTGACCTCGGTGATGATGCTGACGATATCCAGAGAATTGAGGATGCCGTTCTCAATGAGACCGGTCTCGGTGGTAAAGTCCACGTCGTCGTGGAGGTCGGTGAGAATCTGGATGAGTTCGTTCATGTATATGTTCTCCTTGTAGTGGGTTGGTTTCAAATTTGGGTTTGACGGGTTGTTTCGGTTGGCACAAATGTCTGTAGGGAGCGACGCCCTCGTCGCTCCGCCACATAAAACATACCGATGTGTTTCGGGTATGGAGGCAAAAAACATATATCTGACAAAAATAAAGGCGATTTTCAGGTTGCGGAGCGACGAGGGCGTCGCTCCCTACAATGAATTATGGGAGACCCAGCCACCATGCCGAACAGACCGACAGCTGCAATTTACGCTTCCCTGCTCTCCGCCCGCTCTCTCAACCCTTTACGGTCAATTTTACCGTTAGGAGTCAAGGGCATAGCGGGGAGCTTCTCGCAGAAGGCGGGGATCATGTAGGGCGGCAGGGCGGCGCGCAGGGTCTTGGTCAGAGCAGTCGGCTCGGTGTCGCCCACGTAGTACAGCCCGATGCGCTTACCGCTTGCGTCGTAGACACAGCAGGCGGCGCGGACACCGTCAGCCGATGCGGCGGCGGCCTCGATCTCGCCCAGCTCAATGCGGTGGCCCATGTGCTTGATCTGGGCGTCGCGGCGGCAGACGAAGACCAGCTCGCCCCGCTCGTTGAAGCGGCCGATGTCCCCCGTGCGGTAGATGATCTCGGGGTAGTAGGGGTTCAGGGGATTCTGGACGAAGGCCTCGGCGGTCTTGTCGGGGTTGGCGTAATAGCCCAGGGTCACGCAGGTGCCCCTCAGGCAGATCTCGCCCTCCTCGCCGATATTCGCGCGGCGGTTGTCTTCGGTGAGGAGCATGAGGTCGGTGTTGCGGAAGGGGCGACCCACGGGGATGACCTCGTCGGGGGCCAGATCACGGGCGGGCCAGTAGCAGGACATACCCGTGGCCTCGGTGGGGCCGTAGAGGTTGAAGAAGCGTGCCTCGGGGAGAGCCGCCCGCCACAGATCGTACTGCTTGCGGGGGAAAACCTCACTGCCGAAGCAGACCGTGGTCAGATACTTGGGGGTATGGGACTCCAAAGCGCCCAGCGACGAGATCATGGTCAGCGCCGAGACCACCCAGCAGACGGTATTGATCTTATGCTCGGTGAGGTAATCGCAAAGCTTGACGGGGAACATGAACAGCATCTTGGGCACGAGGTAGGCCGTGGCACCGAACTTGACGGTGGGCATGATCTCCTTCAAAGGGGCGTCAAAGTACAGGGGAGTCTGGTTGGCAAATACCGTGTTTTCATTGAAGCCAATGGCCTCGCAGAGGGACTCGGTGTAGTCGATGACCGACCGATGGCAGGCGATCACTCCCTTGGGGACACCCGTTGACCCCGAGGTGAAGACCACGTAGATGGGATCGGTGTCGATCTGGCGGTCACGGACGGCACGCAAGGCGGTCTCGTCGGTAGCGGTCAGCTCTCTGCCCTCAGCAAAGCACAGCTCCTCCCAGGGGAGGATGGCACCGCTGAACAGTCCTTGATCCAGGAGCTTTTGGGCATTCTTGGCGTTCTTTTTATCGTAAATGAGCAGGCGGGGCTTGAGGGTATCCAAAATCAGCCCCATGCGCTGGACCGGCATATCCCCGTCCAGAGCGGCGTAGAAGCACCCCGCGTAGAGTGCGCCGAAGAAGGTGGCAATGGTGTGAGGATGCTTGTCCATGAGCACCGCCACAGGCTCGGCGGTGTAGCCCCTACGGAGGAGGCCGGCGCCCACACAGCGGGCATGGGTATGGAGCTCAGAGAAGGTCAGGCCCTCGGTGCCCGTGGAAAAGGCCAGCTTGTCGGGGACGCGGGGGGCGGTGGCCTCGAGGTATTGGAGAATGTTGGTGAGCATAGAAAAACTCCTTTGGAGAATTCAAAATGCAAAATGCAAAGTGCAAAATGGATGAAGCCTTTCGCTTCGGCGAAAGCCTATTCTATGGTATAGTCTTTGTAATCCGTGACCCGAAAAGAATCCGTCCCACAAAATGAAATATACGAACTCCGTTCTCCACCGTTCTCCCGTTCCTGATTTTGCATTTTGCATTTTCATTGACACTCACTCCGTCACGGCCACGTATTTTTTACACACCGCCAGCGCGGCGGGATGAGCGTTGGCACTGCCGAACACGCAGGAGGAGGGAGCGGACAAGTCCAGAGTCTTACCCGCGAAGTTGGTGGAGATGCCTCCCGCCTCGGCCAGGATCACCGAGCCCGCGGCGTAGTCCCAGGGGGACAGGACAGGCTCACAGAAGGCGTCCAGCCGACCGCTCGCCACGTGGCAGATGTCCAGGGCGGCAGAGCCGGAACGGCGGAAGTCGGCGAAGGTATGGAAGAGGTTGTAGGTCATTTCCTTGACCGTCTCGGAAAGGGTATCCTTGCGGTAGGGAGCCGAGCCGATGGAAACGATGCCGCGGGTAACGGGTCGGGCAGAGACACGGATGGGACAGCCGTTGCGGGTGGCTCCCTGCCCCGTCACCGCCATGTAGTATTCGTCGCGGTAGGGGTCATAGATACCGCCGAAGACAGGCTGACCGTCCGAAAGCAGTCCCACCGACACAGCGGAGTGATCGTAGCCGCACATGAAGTTGGTGGTGCCGTCGATGGGGTCGATGATGAAGGTATAGCCCGCCCCGATGGTCTGGGTGGACTCACCGTCCTCCTCGGCGAAGAAGTGGGCGTCAGGGAATAGCTTGGTGAGTTCAGCCTTCAAAAACTCCTGCACCTTGACGTCGTAGGCGGTGACGAAGTTGGCACTTCCCTCCTTGCACTCGGGGTTGTTCCGCACCTCGTCGGGAACCGATCGCATGATGGCGCCCGCCTCGCGGATCATAGTCTCCATGCGCTCCAGAGGGAGCAGACCGCGGGATGCGGGGGTGCCTTGGATCTCGTCGCGGAGGGCCAGAGCCAAACGGGGCTTGCGGGTGGTGATGTTGGTGATGCCCTTGCACAGGAGTTCACGCAGGACCGCCTCGTCGTCCACCGTCCAAGCCGAGAAGTCCATGCCGCGGTCGCGGAGGTAGGTGAGGTTTGACTCGGAAATCATGGAG
This sequence comes from Clostridia bacterium, assembly GCA_017483125.1. Taxonomy (GTDB): domain Bacteria; phylum Bacillota; class Clostridia; order Oscillospirales; family CAG-272; genus CAMEON01. The sequence continues at coordinate 6,712 of JAFULU010000098.1, read as the reverse complement.
TAGTGGAGGTTCAGGATGGGCTCGCCTACCCCTTGGAAGGAGTCGCAGGCATGACGCACGGCGGTCTCGTTGTCCGCGCAGGGCCACAGGCTGGGCCAGAGCTGCCCTCCCTCGGCCACGATCAGATCATTGCGGTGGTTGCAAGCCCCCGTAAAGGCCATGCGGTGAGCCACCCCAAAGCGGCGGGCGGCCTCCATGACGGGGGTAATCAGCCCGTCGGTCTTGACGTCGCAGTTGACCCGCAGGTCGGGGACGGGGGCGATCAGCTCCAGAAACCTTTCAAAGGTCACGCAGGCGGAGGGATCCTCGGCCACGTCGTGGGACAGGTAGAGCAGATCCCCGTGGGCGCGGATGTCGATCTCGATCATCTCGGCCCCCGAATCAATGGCGGCGAGGATGTGGTCGATGCTGTTGGGGGGAGTCCCCTCACAGCCCGAGTGGGCGGTGATGAGGGTCATGCCAACCGAACGGAGCTGGGCCTTGGAATAGCGGATGGTCTCTTTCATGGCGGTTGCCTCTGTCAGTAGAATTTCTCCAGATCGGGAGTGGGGGTGATGATGGTCTTGTCGGTGGCGGGGTACTGCGACGAATCGTAGGCGTAGAAGCCCGCGCGGAAGCGGTTGAAGGCCTTGATCTGCTGGTCGGTGAGGAGGCACCCGCTGTGGGAGTAGGAGGCGCGGAGGTGGGTGCAGTCGAAGTGATACCAGCGGGGCTCGGCATCGGTGCCGATGTTGACCATGATCCAGAAGTGGGTGCCGTCGGCGGCCCCGGGGGTGCGCTCGATCTCGCGGTAGTCAATCCCCAGACGGCGGCAGAAGGCGATGGCGGCGGCGAAGTAATTGAAGCAGTCGCCCGAGCCCGTCATGAAGAGGGCGTCGTGGGCGGCGCGGATCCAGTCGGACTTATCCGAGTCCGAGGTGTAGGCGATGTGATCGTAGACGTAGCGGTAGACCGCGCGGAGCTGGGCCTCCTTGTTCATGTCGGGGGTGATGATCTGCGCGATGACCCCGTCGATCTTGGCATTCAGCTCCTCCTCGGTGATCTGGTTCTCGTAGATGTGGATCACGGTGGCGGCCCAGGAGACGTTCCCCGACTCGTCGGTGGCGGTAAAGCTCACGGTGTAGTCCCCGGGGGTATTGGGGTCCACCGCCGAGGCATCCACTTGGATATCCACGTCTCCGCCGCAGTTGTCGGTGACCACCAGACCCTTGCGGTAGGCAATGGCCTCCCCCACGTAGGCGGACAGCTCGGGCACGGTCTTGAACACGGGGGGCGTGGTGTCCTCGATGACGGTGAGGATGGAGTGGAGTTCTTTGGTCTTATTCCCGCTGGCGTCCTCCACGCGGAAGGTGATATCGTAGTCCCCGATCTGATCCATATCGGGGAGGTCGCACTCGAAATAGGCGGTGTACTCGTCGGCCTCCACGATGGAGCCGATGAAGTCCAGGGCATCGGGGGTGCTGACTCCCTTGGCGTAGTAGACGTGCTTGGGGGTGACCACGGGGGCCTTGCGGTCGCGGACGGTGAGCTTTAAGCTGTACTTTCTCCCCTCGGCGTCGGTCATGGGGATGGTGTAGGTGCCGGGGCGGTTGACGCAGGTCTCGTCAAAGCCCGCCACGTAGGCCGCGCCGTCGGCTCCCACCAGGCGGTAGGGGGAGGGGAGGTCGCTACCCGCCTCGATGGTATAGGTGATCTTCTTGGCACAGCCCGTCACGGACGCGGTGACCGAAAGGCAGAGAAAGAGAGCCGCCAGCGAAAGAGACAGGGCGCGGCGGACGGGGCTTTTGCGGGACTTGGCCATGGGATCACCTCCAATACAATATATAGAGTATTATCTGTAATATTGTACCATATATGCGGGGGGAAGTCAAGGGAAACAGGGGGATTTTTACAGGAAATTTACGGTTTTTTTGAGGGCAAAAAATCCCCGCCCGAGGGGGGCGGGGAGGAGGGTCATTCTGTGGGGAGATCGCTGTCAGCCGAGGGGACGTAGGGGGTGAGGCCGAAGGAGGAGAGCCATTCGACGGTGGGCGCAAATTGAAAATCGGACAGATACATGGTTGCGAATTTTCCCTCCTGCTCGCAGTAGATCGAGATACTTTGGGGGCAGGTATCAGATTCAGGTATGTTGCCCCGATAGCTGTCAAGGCAATAATGAACGAGGATGGACAGGGTCTTCCCTTCGGTCTCCAGGGTGAATCGCACGTTCCGCAAAGAAGCGGCTTTTGTTTGATAATCCCCGATCTCACAGGGGATCCCGTCAAATTCGCCCGTTGATAAGGTTATATCCATGAGATTGTCATTATCGTATACGTTCGTGTAATTCTTTTCGTATAACGCGCGGTATTGGCCTTCATCGCGGATACTGGCTCCTCCCGAGAAGGTGTGATCGGGCACATGGAAATCAACCGAATAGACGTCATCAATCACAGTAACGTAATCGGCGAAACAACCGTCGGGGAGCACAGGGATCAGCAAGTGATTGACGTTTGGGAAAATGATCCCCTTTTCAGTGTGGGTAAATGTGTTCTTAACAACGTAGATCTGTTGGGGCGTCAGGTCTCCCGTTTTCAATCTCCGATACATTTCGTCCATGGAGGAAAAGCCGATACTCGCAAGCTCCTGGGAGGGATACTTGTTTTCTCCTTCCTCGATACGATTGCCGTCCTTGAAATTCAAGTAGCAGACCCCATCCTCCTCGGTGACGTCGTAGATGTCTGTAGAAAAATCTCCGCTCACGTAGACAGGCTCTCTGCTTTCATCTTCGGTGACAGGGGGCGTATCGGTAGGTTGCTCCGCCGTATCCGTGGGAGACGGCGTGTCGAGAGGGGGCGGCGCGTCGGCGGTCATAAAGGGACTGGCCACAAATGCTCCCGCAATCAGCAGGATCAGACAGGCGGCGATCAGGATCACGATGCGGCGCAGGTTCGCGCGGCGGGTCGTATGGGTCGCTTGCATACGGGCGGCGCGGGTCATGGCTGTCTGTACGGTCTCCCCGTCCAGCATCCCCACGGCATCCCACAGTTTTTCTTGATCGGTCTTCATGGATAAGCTCCTTTCCTTGCTCGTTTCATACGGTAATACCGTCATCCTCCAAGACTGCTTTGAGTTTTTTTCGCATTCGCACGAGGCGCATGACTACGGCGGATTCCCGCAAGCCGCAGGCCTTCCCCACGTCCTCATTGGACATACAGGCAAAGTAGCGCAGGGTAAATACCGTTCTGTCCTCCTCGGAGAGGGTGCGCAGAAAGCGTTGCAGACAATCACGGATGGCCACCGTCTCCAAGGAACTGTATCCCTCGGGGTCGGACAGGCACTCGGAAAGCTCCTCCAGCGAGCCCTCGTAGTCCTCTCCACCGCGGCGGGAGGCAGTCTTGTAGCGCACGCGGTCAACGGCACGGCGGCGTACCAACGCGCTGACGTAGGCCAGCACCCCCTTGGGTCTGTCGGGGGGCACAGCGTTCCACAAATCCAACAGAGCTTCATTGACACACTCCTCAGCATCCAAGGCGGAGCCCAGTATGCGGTATGCCAAGCCGTACAGGAGGCGTCCATACCGACGAGACACTTCCTCCAAGGCGGCCTCATCGTGGGCGTACAAGCCTTTGCGCAGGCTTTCCTCATTCCATTGATCGTGCGGGTGATCCATATGGACACTCCTTTCTGCCGCCCCATCGGGATCGGCGGGGTAGTCGTTGGGATAACGGGGGAGAAGCGCTTCACTCATTATGTCGCAAACCGACACGGGTTGACAACCGATCTCGCAAAAAATATTTCCCATTGAAAGAAAAGATACAAGACACAGCCCGCGCCGTATCTTGTATCTTGTTTCTCACATCTTACTCCGCCATCAGCTTCTCCAGAGCCGCCAGCCGCAAGCAGACCGTCAGCCCCTCCATGGCGAGGGTCAGATCAGTCAGCGAGGGGAAGGTGGGAGCGATGCGAATGTTACTGTCAGCGGGATCCTTGCCGTAGGGGTAGGTGGCACCCACGGTGGTGAGGGTCACCCCCGCCTCCTTGGCCAGGGCGTAGGCCCGCTTGGCAGTGCCCGGCATGGTGAACAGGGAGACGAAGTAGCCGCCCTTGGGGTGGGTCCAATGGGCGATGCCCGTATCGGCGAGGTCACGGTCCAGGGTCTGTAGCACCACCTCGAACTTGGGGCGCAGGATGGCGGCCTGCTTCTTCATGTGGGCCAGGATCCCCTCGGCGGTGCCGAAGAATTTCACGTGGCGCATCATGTTCAGCTTGTCGTAGCCGATGGTCTGGATACCCACAATGGGCATGACCTGCTTCATGTTGCGGTCGGACATGGCGAAGATGGCCACACCCGAGCCGGGGAAGGAGATCTTGGAGGTGGAGGCAAAGTAGAACACGCGGTCAACAGTGCCCACCTTTTCGCACTCCTTGAAGATGTCCAGCAGAACATCTCCGCCCTCGTCGTAGAGGTCGTGGACCACGTAGGCGTTGTCCCAGAAGATGCGGAAATCGGGAGCGGCGGTCTTCATGGCGGCCAGACGGCGGACGGTGTCGTCGGAGTAGGTGTAGCCGTCGGGGTTGGAGTACTTGGGACAGCACCAGATGCCCTTGACGGCGGGATCATTCCCTGCCAGAGCCTCCACGGCGTCCATGTCGGGGCCCTCGGGGGTCATGTCCACGGGGATCATCTCAATGCCCAAGGACTCGCAGATGGCGAAGTGGCGGTCGTAGCCGGGGGCGGGGCAGATGAACTTGATGGTTCCCTGCTTGATCCAGGGGGTGCCGTCGCAGTTGCCGTAGAGCATACAGCGGGCCACGGCGTCGTACATGAGCTTGAGGGAGGAGTTACCGCCGATGAAGAGGTTCTTCTCGGGGATATCCAGCAGGTCGGAGAAGAGCTTCTTGGCCTCGGGGGTGCCGTCCAGCAGGCCGTAGTTGCGGCAGTCGAAGCCGCCGCCTGTCTTGCAGTCCTCGGCGTTCAGGCAGTCCAGCATCTCGGTGGTGATGTCCAGCTGCTCGGCGCCGGGCTTGCCGCGGGACAGGTCCAGCTTCAGGCCCTTGGCGCAGAAGGCGTCGTAGGCGGACTTCATGGCGGTATATTCAACCGCGAGCTGCTCGCGGCTCATCTGATCGTATCTCATGGGAATCTCCATACACCAAAAAATCATAAAAATCATAGGGAAAACCGACGCGGAGGACGTCGGTTTTCTCACGGGCTACATTATAGCACACTTCCGCGAAAAAAGCAAGAGGTTTTTGCAATTTTTGCAAAATTTCTTTCATTTTTTCGTGATTATTGGTTTTTGTCGATCATCCTTGCAAGTTACGGGAGCAAATCATGCAATTTGCAGAGATCAAAAGGAGCGAAACGAAGGGGAAACAGCCCTCACTCGGACTCGGCGGTATCGGTCTCGAACTGATCCATGCCGTGGAGAAGCTCCTCAAGCAACAGATTCCACGATTCGCCCATGACGTAGTGGGCATCTACCTGCCCCAAGGAATCGTTCTTCTCGTGACGTACCCGCCCAAGATAGTACCCGTTTTCCGATACGTAGACCGTAGCAAACCAAGCCATATTGGGATTTTCCCGAAAGGTAACGCACAGGATCACGGTCGTGCCTCGATCGCTTTCATTCGTTTGATACAAGGCCTCCTTGCGCTCTCCTTCCTGAGGATTGAGTAAAGCCGCGCTTATGGGGATGGGTACAGCACCTATGGAAGCATCCAATTCTTCCAGCAAAACGGGATCTGCCCCCTCCTCTGTCCAGGAATAGAGGATCTCGGCATTCTCCACCCGGGTACGGTAGCGCGTCTTATATTCGGAGCTTGACGTATCGATCTGAGCATTCAAGACACCCGGGAAGATCTTGATCTCGGCGATGGTCCAATCCTTGCGGGGGATGGGCGCGGCCTTGCTTTGGTAAATGAAAAGCTCCTGATAAGAACCGCCTATGTGAGGCCCCTCCTCCCGGATTCCGAATACGAAAAAATTCGGATCAGCTCCAGGGATCCTGCCCACGCGGAGCTTATCCCAATAGCAATGGGGGGGCTCCTCATCGGGGGTTACCCGGACATCATCCTCCCAACCGTTCACTTCCCAATGGCGTAGGTTGTAATCCTCCACGAAATAGGTGTCGTAAAAGGTCGAATCGAAGTCCAGCTCCCCGTCGGTGTCGGGGTAGTAGAAGCATGAGGTCAACGCGGACAACAGGCACGCGCAGAGCATCAGAGTGACCAATCTTTTCAGATTTGATCGTATCGGCATATCACACATCTCCTTTTTTCATGTTCAATTTTGGGGTCTTCACTTACGATCACGCAAAAAGTGAGGTTCAATACGGGAATCATGAAAGGTATTTGTTTTATATTTGGTTGTAACCATTCAGCTATCCTTCAAATTTGGGTTTGTTGGTGGGTTTGAAAAAACGGTCGGTAGGGGGCGGCGCCTTCGACGCCCCGAAAAAACACGGATTCGACAACATATTTCTGTCGATTTGTGACGGGCCGTCGTGGGCGCCGGCCCCTACCATAGGCTTTTCGACAGACCGACAAACCCCAATTTGAAATATTGCCTGAAAGCTACATTTGGCTTTGTCTGTCCGATGCGTTTTTTCGCAGGAGCGGCGGTTCGCCTCCCGCAAGCATTTTGCATTTTGCATTTCGCATTTCACTCCGCCCCTTCCCAGAACGCCCCCAGATACTCGTACAGATCGGAGGGGTCGGACACAGAGGAGAT
>JAFULU010000097.1 GCA_017483125.1 Clostridia bacterium | reverse complement strand
CGCCACGACCCGGAGAAGGAGGCCATCATCACCAGCCTCGATAAGTGCATTGAGGCATTGGAAGGGAAGACCGGCACCCACATCACATTTGCATAACCTACCGAAAAATCTGAGGATTTTTCGGTAAAAGGCTTGCAGAGCGCTGCTGCGGCAAACTCTGCGAGGCCTTGGAAAAGCAAGAGGAGACGCCGCAAGGCGTCTCCTCTTATATTTTAATAATGGGTTACTTATTCTCAAAGGTGGCAGCGCGCTTTTCCACGAAAGCGCCCATGCCTTCCTTCTGGTCGGCGGTTGCAAAGCACATGGCGAACAGCTCGTTCTCCAGGGCGATGGCGCCGTCGATATCCATCTGCATACCGCGGTCGATGCAGGCCTTGGAATACTTCACGGCGATGGGAGCGTTCTTCACGAAGGACTGAGCCATGGCCACAGCGCCCTCCATCAGAGCCTCGGGAGCGTAAACCTCGTTGACAAGGCCCATTTCCTTGGCCTGGGCGGCATTGATCATCTTGCCGGAGAAGATCAGCTCCTTGGCCTTGGCAGTGCCCACGCGGCGGGGAAGTCTCTGAGTGCCGGAGAAGCCGGGGGTGATGCCCAGGCCAACCTCAGGCTGGCCGAACTTGGCCTTCTCGGAAGCGAGGATAATGTCGCAGCTCATGGCCAGCTCGCAGCCGCCGCCAAGAGCAAAGCCGTTGACGGCCGCAATGGTGGGGATCTCCAGCTTCTCGATGCGGCGCATGACAGCGGCACCGTAGCGGCCAAACTCGCGACCCTCGGTGAGGGTCATGGTGCGCATCTCGCTGATGTCGGCGCCGGCCACGAAGGCCTTGCCGTCGCCGGTGATGATGAGGCAGCCCAGCTCCTTGTCGGCCTCGACCTCGGCGATGGCGGCGTTGATCTCGCTGAGCTCCAGGCTGTTCAGGGCGTTCAGCGCGGCGGGGCGGGAGATGGTAAGAACACCGATCTTCTCGTTCTTTTCATAACGGATGGTCTGATACATGGTGGTTTCCTCCTTGTTTTCCGCCGCGGACAGCGGCGCATAGAATCCTAAAGTCAATATACCAAGGTTTGGTTATTTTTTCAACTGCTTTTTAGGCGAACACGCACTTCGCGGTAAAGCACACACCGCCCGGGCCAAGGCCCTCCATCAAATACCCTTCCTCGGTCTGAATGCCCCGGAGCTGCAAAACATCCCCGAACTTGGCCTCCCGGCTGTAGTTGATGGCAAAGTCCTTCAGCACCTTGTCCTGAAGACCGGCGGGGAGATAGTCCCAGACGATGTCGCCGTAGTTGCCGCTGAAGAGGTGGCCGTTGCCGTCCAGGTCAGACCAGACCACCTTCCGCTCTCCCAGGTCCTCCAGACCCTCTTTGGGGAGGACCAGCTTCTTCGGCTCCGGGCAGTCGATCTCCTTGGGGCAAGTTCCCAGGGGCCGGAGAGTAAAGGCGGCGGGGCGGAGCATTTTGAGCTGGCGCATGGCGGACTCCTTTCGGGGGTGTGATCCCTTCAATATATAAGACACTTTTTTTCGGGAAATCTTACGGGGTTTGAGAAAAAAGATGTGAAGAAAGTGTAAATTTGAGTTTGTCGGTGGGTTTGAAATCACAATTGTAGGGACCGGCGTCCTCGACGGTCCGCTACGAAAAGAATGCCGTTTCGGCATGGGTATTCGGTTTCAAAATTTCTTATTTGACGAAAGAAATCAGAGATTTATTGGTTGCGGAGCGGTGAGGGCACCGCTCCCTACATTGGGTTATCAAATGTTACAGCATTATGCTCAAGCCCACCGCAAAACCGCCATTTACAGCTTGATCCCCTTTTCCTCCAGGGTCATGCCCTTGCGGAATCTCGGCACCTCCATGGTGCGGCCATTGTTGACCACCGAGATCTCGGAGAGGAGGCCCACGGCGGTCCACTCGCAGGCGGTGTAGACGTCCACGATGGGAGCCTCACCCGTGCGGATGGCGCCTATGAAGTCATCCACCAGGAAGAAGTCACCGCCGCCGTGACCCGCGCCTGCTTGCTCGGCGGTGGCGTTGCGGTAGCGCTCGGGGAGGGAGTCGTTGTAGTCAGTGAGGGCCTGCCAGGTCATGCAGGAGTCGGGGTTCTGCTCGCTGACAAAGGAGATCTTGTCCTGATCCCCGAAGCCCTGGGCGGACTGGTAGCAGCCTTGGGTGCCCTGCAGGAGGTAGTGGGTCATGTTGTGGGGGCGGGGGGAGATGCAGTCCACGCGGATCTGGGCCAGCTTGCCGCTGGCGAGACGGCACATGGTGGTGGTGCCGCTGTCCTGACGGAGGCCGTAGGAGTTGTAGACACCGGGGGAGAAGGTGGAGATCTCGGCGATATGATCGTCGGGGAACCATTGCATGACGGGGCCCAGGGAGTGGGTGGGGTAGAAGGCACCCCGCTTGCCGCACTGCCAGAAGGAGCGCCAGGAGGTCTTGCCGTTGGGGTATACGAACAGGCCGTTGATGTTGTGGAGGTAGGCGCCCTCGGCGTAGTAGGTCTCGCCGAACTTACCCTGTCGCACCAGCTCGCGGACCAGCTGGACCTGGGGGGTGTACATGTAGTTTTCGGCCATCATGTAGGTCTTACCATACTTCTCCACCGACTCGCAGAGCCAGAACAGCTCGTCCATGGTGACCCCCGCGGTGACCTCGGAGAGCACGTGCTTCCCTGCCTCCAGAGCGGCGATGGCCTGGGGGACGTGGCACTGCATGGGGGTGGCGATGACCACGGCGTCGATGTCGGATTCCATCATATCGTCGAAAATGCGGTAGCGGTGCTCAGGAGCGATATTGAGGTTGTCGCCCGAGTGCTTGAGGACGTTCTCGTCCAGGTCGCAGAGGGCGGTGATCTCCACGTCGGGGAGGGCGTTGAGACCCATGACGGTGGACAGGCCGCGGGCACCCGCGATGCCGACTTTGAGTTTTTTCATGGTGGTAGTCTCCTTCATTCAGATTTGGATTTGTCGGGGTGTTTAGATTGGGTTGTAGGGGCGATTCACGAATCGCCCGAACCCCGAAAGCATTGGTACATATTGTTTTTTAGTGATGGCGGGCGATTCATGAATCGCCCCTACGGTTTATATGGCGTTGCCCCATAAATCCCAAATTCATCATCTCACCTTGATTATACCACATCCTCTCCCCTTCCGCAAGGGGGATGGGAAAATTCATGAAAAAAAGGAGTACCAGCCGGTGGGCGGGTACTCCTTGGGGGTTAGTCTGTGACCTCCACGGCACCGTAGATGCGCGTGGAGACGTCTTTGTAGGAGAGGATGAGATCGTAGGCGCCGAGGGGGGTGTCGGGGGTGACCATGATCTCAAAGATCTGCGAGGAGGCCGTTCCCGTCGGGACCGTCAATTCGTAGGGTTCGAAGGCGGGGCCCGTCACGGCGCGGAGGGGGATCTCGTAGACCTCGCCGGAGTCGGCGGGGGCGTCCGCATAGACCAGCGTGGCCGTAGGGACAAAGCGGCTTTGGGGGGTCACGGTCATGGTAAAGGGCAGACCTCGGTTCTCCACCCCGCCGCTGAAGGTGTAGGTCTCATCCGAGGAGCGGCTGACGGTGAGAGGATCCACGATATCGATATCCGTAAAGAACCCATACTTCTGCGCGTCGGGGTTGGGTATGACCTCTATGAAGTGGTTGAAGCGCCACGTGTAGCCGTACCGCGAATCCGTCACGATCAGATCGTAGCCGCCCACGGGGACGTCGGCGGGGATATAGGTTGGGGATGCGATGGAGCTGAAGGGGGAATCCTTCACGGTGATGGTACATCCCTCCCCGCCGTCCTCGGCGTAGACCAGAACGGCGCTGCAGAAGAAGTTCTGATCGACTCCGTCCTCCCACAGGGTGATAATGATCGCGTGTTGGACGTTCTCACCCTGTCGGAGGGTATCCTCGAGGGTGGTGGCAGTGCAGATCAGATCCTCGTAGGCGGGGGCGCCGCTCTCGTCGGGGATGACCGTCACCACGTTCTCATAGGTCCATTCAAAGCCCGTGGCGGGCTCGCGGATGCGGAGGTCGTAGGCGCCCACGGGGGCGTCGGCGGGGACACGGAGGATGGTGATGGTGACCATCCCGCTCGCGTTCGGTTCAAGGGGCATCGGGGGTTGCTTGGCGGTGAAGGAGAAATCCTTCTCCCGCAGGGACTCGGCGTAGACCAGCTCGGCGGTGAAGTCCTCGGTGGGGTAGAACGTGCCGTGAGGCGCGACGCGGGCTTGCAGCTCTATGAAATCACCGAGATATTGGCTGGGGTACAGGACGCGGTTTTCCATGCGGAAGCTGACGTTGATATTCTCCTGTGTGGGCGTGACCGTCTCGTCCTCGGGGACAAGCACGGCGGCGTCCCCGCCGTTCTGATCTCCCCGCACGGGGCTCTTGTCGGTGAGCTTCAGCACGCCGTTTTGCAGGGTATAATACACCGTCACGGAATCCCCCATGGCACTGCTTCCATCGCGGCTTTTGAGGGTGAATTCGATCACGCCCCAGCCCGTGGTGTTCTCACTGCCCGTGAAGCGGAAGGTGAAGTTCTCCAGGTAGGAGCAGCCCGCGATGGAACCCGTGCGCTTGCCGTTCCGATACACCATCCCGTAGTCGCCGCTGTTGAAGTCGGAGAGGGTACGGACGTAGCGGTCGGTGACGGTGTTGCCGTCCTTATCGGTGATCTCAAAGCCGTAGGCCTTGACCGAAAGTGTGTCGTAATCAAATATCGACACCTGTCAAAAGCACACCGAGAGGTTGAAGTGAGTATCAGCTGAAAATTTCTTTCTTTCTGGAATCTCCGCCGAGACTTATATGGGGGAGGATGTCTTGT
>JAFULU010000096.1 GCA_017483125.1 Clostridia bacterium | reverse complement strand
CCAAGCGAAGTACGCCGCAAGCGGCGAGTGAAGTGCGGCAGAGCCGCGTGAAGCGCTCCCGATGGTCGCGTGAAGTGTGCCCCGTGGGGGCCCGGCTCGGAAAGAAACCCTACGGAGTTCTCATTTAATTTTAATGGAGAAATCCGTAGGATTTCCACCTTAACTCGCCCGTAGGGCGAACTTCACGCGACCAACGGGAGCACTTCACGCGCCAGAGCGCGCTTCACACGACCAACGGGAGTGCTTCACTTGCAGTTTATCGGGCGTCAGACCGATAAACTGCAAATCACCTCTCCATCATCAGATCCACCACCGCCACCGCCGCCGCGGCCTCCACCACGGGCACCGCGCGGGGCACAATGCAGGGATCGTGCCGACCCTTGATCACCATGGAGGTGTTCTCTTGGCGTGTCAGGGACACCGACTCCTGCTCGCTTCCAATGGAGGGAGTGGGCTTGAAGGCGCAGGAGAAGATCACGGGCATACCCGTGGACATCCCCCCCACGATACCGCCGCAACGGTTGGTCTTGGTCACCACAACGCCGTTTTCAAAGCGATACGCGTCGTTGTGGGTGGAGCCGTAGCCCGTGACAAAGTCAAAGCCGTCACCGAAGGCCACCGCTTTGACCGCGGGGATGGAGAACAGGATGGAGGAGATCCGCCCCTCCATGCCGTCGAAGGGATGGTCACCCAGTCCCACGGGCAACCCGATCACGGCGCACTCCACCGAACCGCCCACCGAATCGGCGGTCATGCGGGCGCACTCGATCTCCCCCTTCATGGCCTCCCCCGCCTCGGGGTCAATGACCGCGAAGGAGGTAGCGGCGGGGGCGTGAAGTGCCTCGGGGGTGAGACGCATACGGTCAAAGGCGGTATCCCTCACCGCACCGATCTGCTGAACGTGAGCACCCACCTCAATGCCCCTCTCGCGGAGGTAGGCCAGACAGAAGGCTCCCGCAATGCACAGAGGCGCGGTCAGCCGCCCCGAGTACTTACCGCCCCCGCGGAGATCCACCCCCTCACCGAACTTCACCCGCGCGGGGTAGTCGGCGTGGGAGGGACGGGGGGTGTCCAGCAGGGAAGCGTAGTCCCCCGAACGCTGATTGGTGTTGATGATCACCGCCCGCATGGGGGTGCCGTCGCTGATATAGACCTTGCCGTTTTCGGTCTCCTCCGTGGTGACACCCGCCGTGAACACGGGAATATCGGGCTCCTTGCGGGCGGTGGCCCAAGGCCCCTGTCCTGGGGCGCGGCGGGCCATGAAGGACAGAAGCTCGGCCTCGGGAAGCCGAACTCCCGCGGGAAATCCCGCCAGAGTCATGCCGATCTCGGTATCGTGGGACCCGCCGAAAATGGCGAGGGTGATGTTGTTGCCAAAGGTATTTGCCATGGGAATACTCCTTGCGTGAATGCTCTTTCCATCATTATACCACAAACCGCCCCGACTTGCAAGCCCGTTTGCGAAAAAAGTGAGATTCACCCGCCTTATGTGGGAGAATCTTTCCCGAAACTTTCAGTTTGAAGTGAAAATCGACAAAAGAACCGTGAAACCTTCTTGTAAAATGAAATTTAGAAAAAATATTCTTGCAAATTTTCAAAAAGTACTTGCAATTATGCGCGGAATGGTGTATAATGTAGGACATAGGTTGAGACGGGTCCCGTCTGACCGACGGACACCGTTTCGGTGACCAAGAATCTTTCCATAAAAGGAGATACCAATATGTCTTACGTAGACGAGATCATCGACAAAGTAATCGCCCAGAACCCCGGCCAGCCCGAGTTCCACCAGACCGTCAAGGAGGTCCTGGATTCCCTCCGTCCCGTGGTGGACGCCAACGAGGCCAAGTACCGCCGCGAGGCCCTGCTGGAGCGCATGACCATGCCCGAGCGCATCGTGATGTTCCGCGTTCCGTGGGTAGACGACAAGGGCCAGGCCCAGGTCAACATGGGCTACCGCGTCCAGTTCAACAGCGCCATCGGCCCCTACAAGGGCGGTCTGCGCTTCCATCCCTCTGTAAACCTCTCCATCATCAAGTTCCTGGGCTTCGAGCAGACCTTCAAGAACTCCCTGACCGGCCTCCCCATGGGCGGCGGTAAGGGCGGCTCCGACTTCGATCCCCGCGGCCGCTCCGACCGTGAGATCATGGCCTTCTGCCAGTCCTTCATGACCGAGTTGTTCCGCCACATCGGCCCCGATACCGACGTTCCCGCCGGTGACCTGGGTGTTGGCGCCCGCGAGGTCGCGTATATGTTCGGTCAGTACAAGAGACTGGTCAACCGCTACGAGGGCGTGCTGACCGGTAAGGGCCGCGCATTCGGCGGCTCCCTCATCCGTCCCGAGGCTACGGGCTACGGCGCCGTCTACTACACCGTGGAGATGTTGAAGTACCTGGGCGAGAGCATCGAGGGCAAGACCTTCGCTGTGTCGGGCTTCGGTAACGTGGCTTGGGGTACCGTCAAGAAGGTCACCGAGCTGGGCGGCAAGGTGGTCACCATCTCGGGTCCCGACGGCTACGTCTACGATCCCGACGGTATCAGCACCGACGAGAAGATCGACTTCATGCTGGAGATGCGCGCTTCGGGCCGCGATAAGGTCCAGGACTACGCCGATAAGTTCGGTGTCCAGTTCTTCGCCGGCAAGCGTCCTTGGGAGCAGAAGGTCGACGTCATCATGCCCTGCGCTACCCAGAACGAGGTGGGCATCGAGGATGCCAAGAACATCGTGGCCAACGGCGTCAAGTACTACGTGGAGGTCTCCAATATGCCTACCACCGCCGAGGCCTTCGAGTACCTGAAGGAGAACGGTCTCGTGATCGCTCCCTCCAAGGCCGTCAACGCGGGTGGCGTGGCCGTTTCGGGCCTGGAGATGAGCCAGAACTCCATGCGCTACTCCTGGACCGCCGAGGAAGTGGATGCCAAGCTCCACCAGATCATGTCCGACATCTTCAACAACTCCGTGGCCGCCGCCAAGAAGTACGGCATGGAGGGTGACCTCGTGGCCGGTGCCAACATCGCGGGCTTTGAGAAGGTCGCCGACGCCATGATGGCTCAGGGTCTGGTCTGATTTCAGTAACATACATAACCCCGCCGTTTCGGTTGAAGCGGCGGGCTTTTGTTTGGGGCGGCAGAGACTACGGGAGTGGGGCCGAATATGACACACTCCGACAGGATTGGGCATATCCTGTCCGTGAGGAGGTGGTCATATGCCAAGGGAGAGAAAAAACGGTCAGAACCGTTACACCGAGTCAACAAGTGGCTCCTGTACGGCGGTAATTGGCTCCATGACGGTGGCCATGAGGGCCCAGACGGTGCTGGCTGAGGCCGCTATCCGCGCCGTGGTGGTGAAGGTCAGCTCCGCCAAGGGAACGGGAGGCTGTGCCTACGGAGTGGACTTCCCCCGTACCCAGATGAGCAACGCCAAGACCGTACTGACCCACGCGGGGATCCGTGTGAGGGAATATTTGTCTGACTGAACCTCGGTCACGCGTCGGGAAAAAGCCTTGGCGTGTGACCCTACATACTTCACAAGGAGGCCGCGCCATGCCACGCTGTATTTACCTCGACCACGCTGCCACATCCTATCCCAAGCCCCCCGCGGTACTCTTTGCCGTGACCGATTGCATGAAAAAACACGGAGGTAATCCCGGCAGAAGCTCCCACCGCCTTTCGCTGGAGGCCGCCAAGGAGATCTACGCCTGCCGTGAGGTGGCGGCTCGGCTGTTTCACGCTACCCCCGACCGTGTGGTCTTTACCCTGAATACGACCCATGCCCTCAATCTGGCCATCAAGGGCATCATGGGTCGGGGCGGCCACGCGATCTGCTCGGATATGGAGCACAATTCGGTCTACCGCCCCCTGTACCGCATGGCAGAGGAGGGGGTCTGCGACTTTGACGTTTTCGATACCTTCCCTACGGCACCCCTGCGGACGGACAGTATGATCCTCGCCTCTTTGGCCTCCAAAATACGCCCCGACACCCGCATGGTGGTGTGTGCCGGGATCTCCAATATCTGCCCGTCAACCCTACCCATTCGCAAGATCGGGGAATTCTGTCACCGCAGAGGGATCCTGTTCGTGGTGGACGGTGCCCAGTCAGCGGGTGTGACCGAGCTGGACACGGAGCGGGATCATATAGACGCCCTGTGCCTGCCCGGGCATAAGGGACTCCTCGGCCCCCAAGGAACGGGGATGCTGATCCTGGGGAAGGGGCTCACCCTCGATACCCTCATGGAGGGGGGAAACGGCATGGACTCCCTTCGTGGCGAAATGTCCGAGGATACCCCCGAGCGGTATGAGGCGGGGACTCTCCAGACTCCCGCCATAGCGGGACTGCGGGCGGGGATGGAGCTTGTGGAATCGGTGGGGGTCGAGGCCCTCGGTGCCCACGGATTCTCATTGGGAGTGGGACTGCGGGACAGACTGCGGGAGATCCCCAAGGTAACGGTCTATACGCCACACCTGAATGGGAGCACGGTGCTCTTTTCGGTGGAGGGCTACACCTCGGAGGAGGTGGGGAGGCGATTGGATGGGGAGGGCATTTGCGTTCGCCCGGGGTTTCATTGCTCGGCCTTGGGGCACAGGACCCTGGGAACACCCGACGGCGGCGCGGTACGGGTGAGCTTCGGCTGGGGAAGCAGGGAACGGGACGGGGACGCCCTTTTGCGGTGCCTGAAGACCCTGTAAAACGGGGGTTTTCCTCCGAATTCTCTCAACCCCGTTGACAAATCCTCGCTTTTGTTGTACAATAGTATCATCAACTGCGAAAGAGGTAGAGCCATGAAACTCATCCCCTATAACCTTGTCAATCTCAAAAGCGGCTTCTTCTTTGATAAAGAGGAGCTGAACCGCAAGACCACCATCAACGCCGTCTATGACCGCTTCACCGAAACAGGCCGTATCGGCTCCTTCAAGCACGGCTACCCCGAGAAGGATCCCGTCCAGCCCCACTACTTCTGGGACAGCGACGTGGCCAAATGGATGGAGGGCGCGGCCTACATTCTGGCCAACCACCCCGACCCCGCCCTGGAAGCCCGCGTGGACGAGATCGTGGAGGATATCGCCGAGCACCAGCATGAGGACGGCTACTTCAATATCTTCTTCACGGTAGTCCAGCCCGAGAACCGCTGGGCCAACCGCGACTGGCACGAGCTGTACTGCGCGGGCCACCTCATGGAGGCCGCCGTGGCCTACGCCGAGGCAACGGGGAAGACAAAATTCCTCTCCTGCATGGAAAAGTACGCCGACTACATCGCCAAGGTCTTCATGGAGGATCACGCCGCCGCCTTCGACACCCCCGGCCACGTGGAGATCGAGCTGGCTCTGGTGCGCCTCTACCGCCACACGGGCAATCAGCGGTATCTGGATCTGGCCGCCTACTTCATCAATACCCGCGGCACCGAAAACGACCGCAACCGCGTTGCCTATAACCAGTCCCACCTCCCCGTTCGTGAGCAGACCGAGGCCGTGGGCCACTCTGTCCGCGCTGTCTACCTCTACACGGGTATGGCCTACCTGGCCGCCGAGACGGGGGATGAGTCCCTGATCTCCGCCTGCAAGACCCTCTGGGAGGATACCACCCACCGCAAGATGTACGTCACGGGCGGTCTTGGCTCCACCTACATCGGCGAGGCCTTCACCACCCCCTTCGACCTCCCCCCCGATCAGGCCTACACCGAGACCTGCGCGGGTATCGCCCTCTGCTTCTTTGCCAAGGCCATGCTGGCACTGGAAAATAAGGCCGAGTACGCCGACGTCATCGAGCGGGCCCTCTACAACGGCGTGCTGTCAGGCCTGTCCGCCGACGGTGCCCAGTTCTTCTACGAGAACCCCTTGGAGATCAACCTGTCCGAGCGCTTCACCAGCGTCTGGGGTGCCCGCCGATTCCCCGCCCACCGCCGTGTGGCCTGCTTCGGCTGCTCCTGCTGTCCTCCCAACATCAACCGCCTCCTGCCCACCCTCGGGGGCTACGTCTACGGCCTGGAGGGGGATACCCTCTATATCAACCAGTTCGCCGATTCGGACATGACCGACGGGAACGTGACCGCCGCCATCTCCACCGCCTACCCCAACGACGGTAGGGTCACCGTCACCGCCACGGGTGTGTCCAAGCTGGCCATCCGCGTCCCCGCCTGGTGCGATACCTACACCCTGAACAAGGCCTACACCCTCACGGATGGCTACGCCGTGGTGGATAACGATGGTACCCCCGTCATCCTCACCCTTGACCTCACCCCCCGCAAGGTCTGGGCAGATTCCCGAGTCCTGCGGGCCGCGGGTCAGGCCGCCGTCATGAAAGGCCCCGTGGTCTACTGCGCCGAGGGCGTGGACAACGGCGAGGGCGAGCTGCACAACTATATCCTCCCCGCCGACATCACCGCTGCCGAGACCCCCTGCGAGTCCTGCAATCTCCCCAATCTCACGGTCAACTGCCTCAAGCGGGTAGCAGACGAGGGCGGCCTCTACCGCAATACGCCCCCCAAGACCGAGGCCGCCACCCTGAAGCTCATCCCCTACCACGCCTTTGCCAACCGCGAGGAGACCGATATGCGGGTGTGGTTCCTCTCGGAATGAGGTGATTCCATGAACCTGAACAACATGGAGGAGGCCCTGAAGCGGGCCATTGAGGGCAAAACTACCCTCCCCGAGCTGGTGGACGCCTTTGAATCCACCTGCCGCGCCTACCTGTGGTTTCCCGACGACGAGGACGATCTCCTCCTCTTTGAGGCGGGGAACTATAACTTCACGGGCACCCCTACCTTCCAGTTCTCCCTGACCCGCCAGATCCCCGACGGGAAAGGAGAATACCTCCAGCTCCGCCTCACCGCCCACTATCCCCCCATCCCCTTCGCCCTGCTCCTCCACCGCACCGTCTGGAGCAGACCCGATATGGATTTCTTCGCCGTGGTCCGCGGCTCCCGTGCCTACGCCAGGGTGAAGGATCAGCCCATCTTAGCGGTGGACTGCTATACCATGGATACCGATTGACAGAAAAAAAGAGCAGATACGGTTTCTTTCCGTATCTGTTCTTTTTGTATGCAGTTTCATCCGACAGGCTCGGTCTCCTCCTCACCCCCGCTCACAAAGGGCGGCGGCTCCATCTCAAAGACCCTCCCGTACCCCGCCTCCAGCGTCGCGTCCACCGCCTCGCGGTCGGTCATATTCACGAGAAGCCGCAGGGAGTAGCGGGTATAGGCGTAGCGGATGTCGGGGAGCAGGGTGGTGACCCCCACCGCCGACATGTCCCGCAGATCCATGGCCAGATAATCGCAGTAGGTCAGAAGTCGGGCGGGAGACAGGGTCCCCGCGTAGAGGGGCGTATCGGTATCGGTACCGTCCTCCGTACCGCTCTGTGCGGTAAAGGCCGAGGGAGGGAGCGCCACCCCAATGGCGGGTCGGTCGGAAAGCCCAACCATAAGCTCCGTCAGCTCGGTCAGAAACGTGGCGGCGCGGCGGTCGTTTTCGTCACTCCCCGAGGGAAGCCCCAGAAGGAGAATGCTGTCGGGTCGCGCCTCGGCGCACTCCAGCAGAAGGGCCAGATCCAAGCCCCGCCTGTAGGCCGCTACGGCGGGATCAGGGGTGGAGAAGCAGGTCACGGTGTAGACCGCGGTGACGTTCAGCCCCCGCTTACTCACGCGGGCCACGTCGTCGGCCAGATCGGGAGCGGCGGGATCCACAAGCATCCCCGCGGCGCTCGCCACCTTGGAGGCGTAGAGGGGTATCCCGTCATCACCACAGAGGGGAAGGATCACCCCGCCGTGCTTGCCCGCGATGAGGATGTCCCCAACGTTGCCCTCGGGCTTGATCGCCACGGCGCGGATATTGGGGACACTCACGGGCAGGGATTCCACGGGCCCATCCCCCGTCAGCCAGTCGTTCTTGTGCAGCTCCTCGCGGTACTCGTCGGACTTCTTTTGCATGTGATTGCCCAGTACCAAGGCCAGGATCACTCCCGCCAGCCCGCAGAGGACGGGGACAAGGATCTGCCACGGGCGGAGCTTACCCTTGGGTCGGGCGCGCTTGACGGTGGAGCCTCGGGCCATGCGCTGGCTATCACGGGGCTCGCGGCGTTTACGAAGCGGCATGGCTCACCCTCACTTCAGGGTCAGAATGTCGATGCTCTCGCCGTACTCGTTCCAGAAGATCTCGCATTCCTCGCGGAACTGATCCTCGTACAGACCCACGGCCACACCGTGGTAGCTGTCCAGAAGATCCTCCACGTTCTTCTTGATGTACTCGGCATCGGGATAGAGACGCATGATGACGAAGTTACCGCCGCTGCAGACCACAGGCTCGGAGACCTCACCCATAGCCAGCCCGAAGGAGGCCTCCTCGTAGGCAAGATCCATCTCTCCGCGGGTGAAGTAGTAGCCGTCACCCGTCACAGCCAGCAGATCGTCGTTGACCTTGGAGCCGATGTATTCACTCATGAGCTCACGCCGCTGTTGGGGATCCTCCACGGCGCGGAGAGCGTCGCTGATCTTCTTGGCCTCGGCCAGATTGGCGGCAGGCTCCTCCCCCTCCACGTTCTCGATGAAGACGTGAATGGTGCGGACGTAGTCCCCGCTGTTCTCCACGTAGTCGCGGAAATCGGCGGCGTTCTCCAGGGTGTAGCGGAGCATACCGTTATCCAGAAGGGTGTAGTAGAGAGCCGACTCCAGGTAGCTGACCCCAATGGAGAAGCGCATGTAGTGCTCGGTCATCCAGTGCTCGGCCAGCCACGCTTCGTACTCCTTCTGGGAGTCGAAGGCCTCGCGGAGCTTCTTCATCTCGCTGTCCACGTACTTGTCAATGTCCGCACCCTCGGTCTTGATGCCCAGATTGCGGCAGGCGGAGAGCACCACGTAGTTCTGGGAGAGGTTTTCGGCCACCAGAGCCTCCAGCTCGGCGCGGTACTGCTCGGCGGTGGCGGGATCGTCCCAGATGCCCTCGCCGTAGGTGTCGGCCAGAGAGTCCTTGTAGAACATGGTGACGAAGTACAGCTCCTCGTAGGGCATCTCAAAGCCGTTGCAGATGGCCACGGTCTTGCGGTCGGCGGCGTACTGCTTGTACTCCTCCCAGTTGGAGAGGACAACGGCGGCCACAATACCCGCGATCAGGGCTACGGCCAGCACGGCTGCCACCACGATGGTGATGATCTTCTTTTTCTTGCTCATGCCCGTCTTCTTGGGCTGGGGTCTGTTGTTTTGGGAGGCCATAAAGGGTCTCTCCTTTCTTTTATTGAGGTTTTTGGGGAAAATGGTTCAATTTGGGGTTTGTCGGTATGTTTCGGTTGCCGCAAACACCTGTAGGGAGCGACGCCCTCGTCGCTCCTAAATATGGCGGTAACGGATATATCATCAAGAAATTATCCTGTTTTTCAAGGGAAAATGTTACCTTTCTCGTTTAGGAGCGACGAGGGCGTCGCTCCCTACAATGGGGTATCGATTGTCAAACCTAACAACCCGGCAACCCCCAATTCTGCGCATTACAGCCACAAATCAAAATTTCTTATTATTATACCACGGGATTATGTCCGTGGTATGAAGAGAGGGAAACCAAACCGAAAAATCACACCACGGTGTAGCTTCCGTTCCCCTCCGCCGCGATGGCCGAGCCGAAGAATCCCGTGAGTGCCCTCACCATCAGCTCGGTATCCCGTGCCCCCGCCGTCTCGTAGGCCGAGTGCATGGCCAGCTGGGGAAGCCCGATGTCCACGGTGTTCAGGGACACTTGGGTGTTGGCAATGTTTCCGAGGGTGGAGCCGCCGGGCATATCGGCGCGGTTGGCGTACCGCTGGATCGGCACCCCCGCCCGCTCGCAGATCAAGCCGAAGATGGCCGCCGAGATCCCGTCGGTGGTGTACCGCTGGTTGGCGTTGTACTTGACCACCACACCGCTATTCATGTACACCGCGTGGTTTCCGTCCCGGTACTCGGGGTGGTTGGGGTGCACCGCGTGGGCGTTGTCGCAGGAGACTAAGAAGGAGGAGGCCAGCTTGCGCGCCATGTCGGCGGGAGTCAGCTCCAACCCGTCGCAGAGACGGTGGAGGGTGTCGTAGAGGAAGGTAGAGGCCGCGCCCTGCTTGGTCTGACTGCCCACCTCCTCGTTGTCAAAGAGACAGAACACGGGAACCGTGTCGGGCTGAACCGCCTTGTCCCCCGCCTCCAGAAAAGCGGTCAGGGAAGCGAAGGCGCACTGGAGATCGTCCAGTCTGGGGGCGGAAATATACCCGTTCCACTCCACCCCCGCCTGGGGATTGTAGAGGAACAGATCGGTGGTGAGAATGTCCTCTTCAGCTACGCCCACAGCCTCGGCCACCCGCTGTTTCAGCATCCCCGCGTCAGCGGCCTCCCCGCACAGAGGGATCATGTCCACGGCGGGGTTGTAGCTCATGCCGTCGTTGGCATTGCGGTTCATGTGGATGGCCACGTTGGGGATGACGGCAAAGGGCTCGGCCAGATCCACCAAACGGGTGGCGATCCCGCCCTCGGCCCGCACCACTACGCGCCCCGCCACCGACAGAGGCCGATCCGTCCAGGAGGCGCACAGCATCCCGCCGTACTTCTCCACCGACAGGCGCAGGTGGTGACCATCGGCCATCTCGGCGTTCTCCTTGATCTTGAAGCAGGGGGAATCCCCGTGGGCGGCGGTCATCATGAAGCCGCTGAAATCCCCCGTCATGGGGGTGCGGAAGGCGATGAGGGAGGAGCCGTTGCGGGTCACGAAATACCCCTTGCCTCCCTCCAGAGTCCAGTCGGCGTGCTCGTGAAGCTCGGTGTAGCCCGCCTTCTCCAAAAGCAAGGCGGTGTGATCCACCGCGTGGTAGGCGGTGGGGCAAGCGGCGATATAATCAAACAGAGCCTGGTTCATGGGAAAACCTCCGTTATACAAATTTCCACCCTACATTATACCATTTTCCGCGGCGGGTGTCAAGAGGAACCGACAACTTTGCCCCTATCCCCGCCACTTCTCCACCCGCGAGATCACCCACCCCGCCACGAACACCCCGTCGGTCACCAGAGCGGGCAGGGGAATATCCTTCATGGACATGAACACCAGAATGGCGTCGGTCACCACCCCGTCAGCAGGCCCCATCAGCCCGGGAAACCACCGCAGAATGACCGCCGTCACTACCCCGCACAGTACCCCCTGCAAAGCCTTGGCCAGCAGATAGGGCTTGAAGGACAGCCCCCGCCCACCGCACAGGGTCATGACCTGGCAGTGGACCGACACCCCCGACCACCCCGCGAAGACCGCCGTGAGGATCAGCCCAACGTCCCCCGCAAGAGTAGATGCCTGCCCGATTCCACCCGTCATCTCCAAAATCCCGCACAGAAGGGTGTACCCCCACTCTCCCACCCCTCCCCGTACCCACGGAACACACCCCAAGGCCCCTGTCAGAGCCGAGAAGAAGATGACGTAGGCGCAGACCGTCAGCATCCCCGTGGCCGCCGAGGACACCGCCCCCGTGAAGGTCTCCACCCCGCAAGGACGAAGCCCCGAGGGATAGTGGGGATGCTCGCCAGACTCGGCGGGGCTCCGCAGAAAAAACCGCATGAGAAAGCCCGTGAGGAGTCCGCACCCCAGCACCACGCAGTAGAGGGTCACTCCCAGGGCGCGGCTGTTGTAGAGGGACACCCCCACCGCCGTAATGAGAAAGGCCGAGCTGGGACTGGAGGTGAAGGTGAAGAGATGCTCGCACTCGGCCTTGGAGATCACCCCCCTGTCGTAGAGGGACACCGCCGTCCGCGCCCCCACGGGAAACCCGCACATAGACCCCAGAAAGAGAGCCGATGCCCCCGCCCCCGAGATACCGAATACCCGCCGCATGATCCCCGCAAAAAGCCGTCCCAGGGCCTCCCCCGCCCCGCTGGAGACCAGCAGCTCGGAGATCACCATGAAGGGAAAGAGGGAAGGAATGACGGTCTTGGCGCAGAGGGTCAGGCCGCGGCCCATGTACTCCACGGCGGCGTCGGCATTGCGGAGCACCAGCACGAAGCAGAAGGTGGAGGTGAGCCAGAAGCCCACCTGCCCCGCCGAAGGGAGGGAACGGGACTTTGAACGGGGGACGGAACTGACCGAAAAGGCTTTGTGGGGCATGGCGGTGGCACTCCTTGCATATGGTTTACCAAACTATATGCGAAAGGATCTCGAACATGAATCATAACAAGCGCCGCCCGCCGAAACACGCCCCCGATCCATGCCGCCCCACCCTTCCCGAATGGCTGGCGGTGAAGCTGGACATCCCCGCCGACATCACGGGGGACGGTCTGCGGCTGGATATGCGGGGACGGCATACCCTTACGGTTCACGGCTGCCGCCGGATACTGGACTTCACCCCCTGCGAGGTGCGCCTCGCCCTGAGGGACGCCACCCTCACGGTCACGGGCCGCCGCCTCATCTGCACCGCCTACCTGGCGGGAGCGGTGGGCATCGAGGGCTACATCTGCGCCGTCACCTTCTGCGACGGGGAGGTGACCGAATGATCCCCTCCCTCTCCTACCTCCTGCTGGGGCACACCACCCTCGCCACCCCCGAGGACTACGCCGCCCGCCTGCTGGAGGTCTGCCGCCGACGGGCCATCCCCTACGAGAACTTCCAAAATCTGGAGGACGGGGGCATCTCCCTCCGCTTCACCGCGGGCAACGCCCACCGCCTGCGGGGGATCTGCGGGGACTACGGCATCCCCCTCAAAACCCTTTCCCACGGCGGCCTCCCCAAGCTCCTGCGCCGCCTCCTCCACCGCCCCGGTCTCTGGGTGGGAGGAGTTCTCGGCCTGGCTCTGTACCTCCTGGCGGCAAGCGTCTTCTGGGATATCCGCATCAGCGGGAACACCACCCTGTCGGATGCTTCCATCCGTGGATCCCTGGCCGCCTGCGGTCTGTCGGTGGGCACCCCCATCCGCGGCTTTGAGGCCGACGTCACCGAAAACCAAGTCCTCCTCACGGACAGCCGTCTTTCGTGGCTGTCGGTGAACCGCAAGGGCACCGTGGCCTACGTGGAGGTGCGGGAGGCGGTGGAGCCGCCTGACGAGGATCCCGCCCCAACACGGGACATGGTGGCCTCCATGGGCGGTGTCGTTGAGTATATCGAGCTGGAGTCGGGGAACGTCCGTGTCAAGGCGGGGCAGACCGTCAGCAAAGGGGAGGTGCTGGTCAGCGGGATCTACGAATCCACCCAGACAGGAGTGCGGGTGGAATCCGCCAAGGCCCGCGTGTTCGCCCGCACCGTAAGGGCCTTCTCGGTAGAGATTCCCCTCACCTACGAGGAAAAACGCTACCTCACCGTCACGGATGGCGAAAAACCCCCCGTCGCGCGGGAAAAGAGCGTGATTTTTTTCGGCCGTCACATAAAATTTTCAAATAAGTGTGGAAATTTCAGCGGGTTTTGTGATATAATGGAGGATGAGAAACCATGGGGTTTTGGAGGGGGCGTGGGATTCCCCATTTCCACCCGTACCCTCTGGTATCTGCCCTACGAGATCACTACAGCCACCCGTACCTACCCCGAGGCCGAGGAGCTGGCCTACTTCGAGCTGGCCCGCTATATCGCCGCCCTCCCCGGCGGGGCTACTCTGCTGGGTAAGGAGGTCACGGTCACTCACGGTGACGAGTCCCTGACCCTCACCTGTACCCTCACCGCCATTGAGGACATCGCCGCCGAGCGGGTCATTGAGGTGGAATAAAGAAGCATTACCACACAGGAGTTATACATGAACCAACGAATCATCAAGGTGGACAGCGCCGAGACCACCTCCCTCATTTTCGGTGCCTACGACGTCAACCTCCGCATCATCGAGGGGGCCTTTCCCGTCACCCTCCGCAATAAGTCGGGGGAGGACGGCACCGACGCCATCATCGTCAGCGGCGAGAGCATGGATCAGGTGAATCTGGCCGCCGCCGCGGTGGAGTACCTCCGCGATATGGTGCGCCATACCAATGAGATCAACGAGCAGTCGGTCCGCTACGTGGTGGACATGATGAGCAGCGGAAACGGCGGAGAGCTTTCCTCCCTCGGCTCCGACTGCATCTTCGTCACCGCCAAGGGCAAGCCCGTCAAGGCCAAGACCGCGGGCCAGTCCCGCTACGTGGAGGCCATCCGCAAGAACACCGTCACTCTGGGGGTAGGCCCCGCGGGTACGGGTAAGACCTTCCTGGCCGTGGCCATGGCGGTGAAGGCCCTGAAGGAGAAGCAGGTCTCCCGCATCATCCTCACCCGCCCCGCCATCGAGGCAGGGGAGCGGCTGGGCTTCCTCCCGGGCGACCTCCTCAGCAAGATCGACCCCTACCTCCGTCCCCTCTACGACGCCCTGGGGGAGATGCTGGGCCCCGAGACCCACCAGAAGCTGGTGGAGAAGGGAGTCATCGAGGTGGCTCCTCTGGCCTACATGAGAGGCCGCACCCTGGACGACGCCTTCATCATCCTGGACGAGGCCCAGAACGCCACCCCCGAGCAGATCAAGATGTTCCTCACCCGCATGGGCTTCGGCTCCAAGGTGGTGGTCACGGGTGACCTGACCCAGACCGACCTCCCCTTCGGCCAGCGCTCGGGTCTGGCCACCGCCATCAAGATTTTGGACGGCATTGAGGACATCTCCATCCACTACCTCACCGAAAAGGACGTGGTGCGCCATCACCTGGTGCAGAAGATCATTCTGGCCTACGACGCCTACGACCGCGAGCTGGCCGCCAAGCGCCAGCAGAACAGTGAGAGTCGCGACCGCCGTGACAATGACCGCAGAGACGGCGACAGACCCGCGTATCGGGCGAAGAACAATCGGTAAATTGAAGTTTGTCGGGAAGGATCCGATCACCGTAGGGGCGATTCATGAATCGCCCGCCGTCCCTAAAAGGCAAAGTGTACGAATGTTTTTTCATTATACGGGCGATTCGTGAATCGCCCCTACAACCTATTCAAACATCCCGATAAACCCAAATTTGAAACCTATCACTCCAAAGGAGATACATACCATGCAACACGTACCCCCCATGATCTACTTCGTCAACGACCAGGACAAGCTCCCCGTGACCTACAAGCTCAAGATGCTGACCCGCCGCGCCGTGGAGACGGTGCTGGAGCACGAGCAGTACAATAACCCCTGCGAGGTGTCGGTGACCTACACCGATAACCGGCAGATCCATGGGCTGAACCTCCAGTACCGAGGCGTGGACCGCCCCACCGACGTCCTGTCTTTCCCCCTCATGGACTTTACGGGTGAGAGCGACGAGCCCGTGGCCGACGAGCCCGTGGTGAGCCTGGGGGACATCGTCATCTCCTTGGAAAAGGCCGCCGAGCAGGCAAACGAGTACGGCCACAGCTTTGACCGCGAGGTCGCCTTCCTCACCGTCCATTCCATGCTCCACCTTCTGGGCTATGACCACATGGAGGAGGACGAGGAGCGGGATATGCGGGCCCGCCAGCGCACCGTCATGGAGCTTTTGGGCCTGACCGTCAAATCCGACGAGGACTGATCCCCCGAAAGGAGCTACTATGAACGAGAACAACGAGCAAAACGGCGGTCTCTTCTCGGATGAGTACGAGGCCCCCAAGAGAGAGAACCCCTACCTGAAAAAGAACCGCGACAAGGCCAAGGCCGAGAAGACCAAAGCCAAGAAGGAGAAGCCCGCCGAGGTTGAGTCCCCCTACGTGGCGGTGGAGGACAAGCCCCTCTACCCCGAGGATCAGGCCACCCCTGCCCCCGCGGAGGGAGAGGGCTACGTCCGCAAGCGCACCTTCTCGGACTGGATGTTCGAGCACGTCAAGCTCATCGCCACCATTGCCACCATTCTCGTGGTGCTGTCTCTGGTGCTCATCACCGACGTGGTGGGGATCGTGGAGAGGATCATCACCCAGACCCAGCAGGCCGATAAGGAGGAGATCACCCTCACCTACGTCAAGGGCCTGTCCGAGATGAGCCAGCCCATCTCCTGGCAGAATCTGGACAAGTTCCGCCGCGACGAGACCAAGGCCACCGACTCGGTCACGTGGATGCTGAAGGTGGAGGGCACCGACTATGAGCTGTGGGTGTCGGGTGTCAGCACCGAAAAGCCCCCCGTCTACGTCTACCTCTTTGATATGAAGACAGGCGACCGCTTGGTCCTCGGGGAGGAGGACTTCGACGCCTTCATTGAGTCCCATTCCAAATAATCATTGCCAGTAAAGGATAACCGCATTATGAAAAGAACCGGCTTTATCGCCCTTGTGGGCCGCCCCAACGTGGGTAAGTCCACCCTGCTCAACGCCATGCTGGGAGAGAAGGTAGCCATCGTCTCCTCCAAGCCCCAGACCACCCGTACCCGCATCAGCGGCATCTACACCAAGGGAGAGGATCAGTTCGTCTTCCTGGACACCCCCGGCATCTTCAAGCCCCAGAATTCCTTGGGCGACTTCATGGTGAAGACCGCCAACGCCACCATGCAGGACGCCGACGCCGTGGTGCTGGTCACCGACCTCGGCAAGGAGGTCTCCAAGGTGGAGGAGGATGTTATTTCCTACGCCAAGAGAGCCGAGGTGCCCTGCATTCTCGTCCTCAATAAGACCGATCTCTACAACGCTACCGAGGTGGCCGAGGCCATCATGAAGTACGCCGCCCTCCACGACTTCACCGCCGTGGTGCCCCTGTCCGCCAAGAGCGGCAAGGGGGTCGGGGCCGTGCTGGACGAGTGTAAGCCCTTCCTGCGGGAGTCGGATTGGTTCTACCCCGAGGACATCGCCACCGACCAGCCCGAGCGGGTCATGGCCGCCGAGATCATCCGCGAGAAGGTTCTCCGTACCACCAACAAGGAGATCCCCCACGGCGTGGCCGTTGTGGTGGAGAAGTTCACCGAGGACCCCAAGACGGGCATGGTCTCCATCCACGCCACCGTCTACTGTGAGCGCGCCTCCCATAAGGGCATCATCCTGGGCAAGGGCGGCGAGGGTCTGAAGCGCATCGGCACCTACGCCCGTCAGGACATCGAGAATCTCCTGGGTGCCAAGGTCTACCTCAACCTATGGGTCAAGGTCAAGGAGAACTGGAGAGACAGCGCGGCCACCGTGGCGAACTTCGGGTATAACGACCAGTAAATTGCAGTTTAGCGGTGCGTTTGATGTCGTCGTAGGGAGGGGGCTTGCTCCCGCCGAAAAGCCCTCTCACCCGCTTCGCGGGAGCTCTCCCAGAGGGAGAGCCTTTCGTGATAACCCCCCAAAAACCATTTCTCGACAAGAGTCTTCCCGCCGTTCTAAGGCTCCCCCTTCGGGGGAACTCCGCGCAGCGGTGAGAGGGCAAATAACGCAGGCAAGGCACAAACAAACAGTTCACCAAATCCAAATTTGAAGCATTTTTACCATCAGCTAACAGGATACAGGACAGGCGGAAGTCTCCCCCGCCCGTCTCGTATCCTTTTTTTGCGCCCGATTCCATTGTGAAAAATGTTGATAGGTCAACTTGCACATGACGACAGCCCCCCTCCGCAAAATGCCCAATTCCCTTGTTTGGGGGATTTGCCCCCGCTCCTCGGTCAAAATAAGAAGAAATTGTAAATATTGACACCTTTCTTGCCCAAAATCACAAAAAGCCTGTTGACAAATTGGTGATTTTGTGGTATAGTAAAGTCAATATCCGGAGCAAATCCTTTGTGGAATGTCACCATTCCTCCAAAAGGTACTGTCAAACTGCCCGAAACCCCCGATTCTGCCCGACTCCGCGACCCGCAGGTCGGGTTTTCTGTCCGCGTAAGCGAGATCAAGAAGGGAAGGAGTGAGCCCGTGCCGCGCTTTTTCATTGACCCGTCCGCCGTCAGCGGAGATACCGTGACCCTGACGGGGGAGAACGCCCACCACGCCTCCTACTCCTTGCGGCTTGCCCCGGGAGACAGGATCAAGGTCTGCGACCAGCAGACCGCCTACCTCTGTGAGATGGTCTCCTTTGACGGCGAGACCGCCACAGCCCGTATCCTCTCCGCCGATCCCATCGACACCGAGCCCCCCTTCGCCGCCCGCCTCTACCAGGCCCTCCCCAAGGGAGATAAGCTGGATACCGTCATCCAGAAGGCGGTGGAATGCGGTGTGACCGAGGTCATCCCCTTCGAATCCTCCCGCTGTATCGTTCGAGCCAAGCCCGAGGCCGAGGGAAGAAAGACCGAAAGACGGTGCCGTATCGCCGAGGAGGCCGCCAAGCAGTGCGGTCGGGGTGTGATCCCCACCGTAAAGCCCACCGTCACCTTCTCGGAAGCCCTGAAGGCCGCCGAGGGCGCCGACCTCGTGCTCTTCTGCTACGAGGGAGCCGCTGTTACCCCCCTCCCCGCCATTATCGAGCGGGCCGCCCCCGCCCTGGACGCCGCCCGCGCCGAGGGACGCACCCCCGAGATCGCCATCTTCGTGGGCAGTGAGGGAGGCTTCTCCCCTGAGGAGGCCGAGGCCGCCTCTGCCCGCGGCTTTGCCATGACGGGGCTGGGCAAGCGCATCCTGCGCACCGAAACCGCGTCCGGCTTCGTTCTCAGCTGTCTCATCTACGCCCTTGAGCTGTAAACCGACCCCATACCCCCCTTTCGTACCT
>JAFULU010000095.1 GCA_017483125.1 Clostridia bacterium | reverse complement strand
GGCTCCTTTCGGTAGAGTGTAGGGGGCAAATTTGGGTTTGGCGGTCCGTTCCTTTGCCTTCCCCAGCGGGGAAGGGGGACCGCGAAGCGGTGGATGAGGAGAGCAAGTTTCCGCTCGGTATCGGGTATGATTTTTCTTGGTGTATCAAGGGGTTTCCGTATACACCCGTACGAAAAACAAACCTTCTCTCCTCATCCACCACCTACGGTGGTCCCCCTTCCCCGCTGGGGAAGGCTCACGAGGAAACCCACCGATAAACTGCAATTTACCCAAATTATACCACAAACCCCCGCCTATGTCAACGATAACTTTATGCAAAAACACAAAGACAAATTTTGAAAAAACTCTTGCATTTTGAAGGGAAGTATGCTATAATTATCTGCGTGTGTGTTACAAACACCGCGTATTACACGGGTGGTCCGCTGCGCAGCTCTGCATGAACACCCCGGATTTAAGGAGGCTAAATAATCATGGATCTGATTAAGGCTTTTACCAATGAGCAGCTGAAGGAGTCTGTCCCCTCCTTCGAGATCGGTGACACCGTTCGTGTCGAGAACAAGATCAAAGAGGGCAACCGCGAGAGAATCCAGATCTTCGAGGGTACCGTTATCGCCAAGCACGGCGGCGGCATCTCCGAGACCTTCACCGTCCGCCGTATTTCCTACGGTTGCGGCGTGGAGAAGACCTTCCCCCTGCACTCCCCCAACGTGGCCGGTATCAAGGTGGTCCGCGTCGGTAAGGTGCGCCGCGCGAAGCTGTACTACCTGCGTGACCGCGTCGGTAAGGCTTCCAAGGTCAAGGAGCAGATCGACTGATTCAGCTCGAACACATAAAACCACTCTGTCAGAGACGGCAGGGTGGTTTTATTGTTTGAAATGCAAAATGCAAAATTCAAAATGCAAAATCAAGAACGGGAGAGCGGTCGAGCAGAGCATGGCAGATTATGATTTTTGGGGGAGAATGGCGTTTCATTATTTGATCTCCAAAAATACCGCAAATAGGCTTTCGCGATAGCAAAAGGCTTCATTCATTTTGCATTTTGCATTTTGCATTTTTCATTACTCTTCCCCCATATCTC
Organism: Clostridia bacterium; assembly: GCA_017483125.1. Taxonomy (GTDB): domain Bacteria; phylum Bacillota; class Clostridia; order Oscillospirales; family CAG-272; genus CAMEON01. Next base: position 2,506 of record JAFULU010000095.1, on the reverse strand, counting down.
CCAAACCCATTGACAAATCCCCCTTTTCATGGTAAAATGATTACATACAATCCAACACCAAGGAGAATCGACCATGCTGCTCTACTACATCCGCCACGGCGAGCCCTTGGGGGTGCCCGACTACTCCCTGACCCCTCTGGGACGTGAGCAGGCCAAGGCTCTCTCCAAGCGTCTCTGTCTCTTTGGCATCGACCGCGTTTTCGCCTCCCCTACCCTCCGCACCATGCAGACGGCACAGCCCATCTGCGACCTGCTGGGCAAGGAGATCACCCCCTGCGACTGGGCCGACGAGGGCATCGTCTGGAACGAGTTCACCGTCCCCCATCCCAAGTATGAGCATACCTGGGTGTTCTTTGACCCCCACTATCTGGAGATCTTCTCCTCCCCCGAGGTGCGCGCCCTGGGCGAGCGATGGTACGAGCATCCCGAGCTGGCGGGGCTCAACTTCAAGGCAGGCGTGGAGCGGGTCAATGCCGCCGTGGACGAGTTTTTCCTGTCCCTCGGCTTCCGCCACGACAGGGAGAACGCCCGCTACGAGGTGGTGGGTGAGCATTTCAACCGTGACCGTGTGGCTCTTTTCGCCCACCAAGGCTTCGGCATGAGCTTCTTCAGCAGTATGCTGGATATCCCCTACCCCATGTTCTGCACCCACTTCGATTTCAGCCACAGCTCCATGTCGGTGATCAACTTTGAGCCGCGAGGGAAGTACGTGTACCCCCACGTGTTGCAGACGGCCAACGATTCCCACCTCTACCGTGAGGGGATCATTACGGGGTACCATAACGCCATTAAATTTTGATAGAGAAATTTGAGATGCAGAGAGGAGAAAACAACATGAAAAAAATCAAGATTCTTGATATCGTTTTGTTGATTGTGAAAATCGTTCTCGCGCTTTTGATACTGATACCCCTCGTGTTTTGCTCGTATAATCTTATTGGGGTACTTGCGGAGGATCTTGCCAACGTCGGCAATGAAGATTATCACAGCGGGACGCTGTTTTACCTGTTTGCGTCCCACGTGATCCTGCTGGGTGCCAATGCCGTTCTTTTCGTCATTGGATGTATCTGTTGGTTGATCTCGAAAAAGAACACCTCCGCGCCCGACCGGAAAAAGCATGCGACGGCTTTCCGTTGGTTGATGCTTGCCCCCATCGCAAGCCAGTTGGTTTACACGATCATAAGCGTGGTCGTCCTGATTATCCTCTGATTGAAAAGTAATTCCGTATATCTGAAATAACATTCCCGAAAAGGAGAAAATCCCATGAACACCTTTTACCCCGAGATCAAGAAGAACTTCGGCTTCGGCATGATGCGCCTCCCCATGAAGGACGGGGAAGTCGATATTCCCCAGACCTGTGACATGGTGGACGCCTTCCTCAACGCGGGCTTCAACTACTTCGACACCGCCCACGGCTACATCGGCGGTAAGAGCGAGCTGGCGGTCAAGGCCTGCCTCACCTCCCGCTACCCCCGCGACAGCTACATCCTCACCGACAAGCTCTCCCCCAACTTCTTCAATACCGAGGCGGATATCCGCCCCTACTTCGAGTCCATGCTGGAGGCCTGCGGCGTCGATTACTTCGACTTCTTCCTCCTCCACTCCCTCAATAAGGGCAACTACCCCCACTACACCGGCAACCGCGCCTTTGAGATCGCCTCCGAGCTGAAGGCCGAGGGCAAGGTCCGCCACGTGGGCATCTCCTTCCACGATACCGCCGACGTGCTGGAGACCATCCTGTCCGAGCAGCCCGCCATCGAGGTGGTCCAGCTCCAGTTCAACTATCTGGACTACGAGGACAGCCACGTCCAGTCCCGCCTCTGCTACGAGGTCTGCGTCAAGCACGGTAAGCCCGTCATCGTCATGGAGCCCGTCCGCGGCGGCAGTTTGGTCAACCTCCCCGAGGCAGGCCTGGAGGTCCTGAAGGGCCTGGGCGACTACTCCCCCGCGGGCTACGCCATCCGCTACGCTGCCTCCTTCGATAACATTTTCATGGTCCTGTCGGGCATGAGCAACATGGAGCAGATGACCGATAACATCAAGTCCATGAAGGATTTCTCCCCCCTCACCGAGGCCGAATTCAAGGCCGTCTATTCGGTGGCCGACATCATCCGCGCCATCCCCACCATCCCCTGCACCTCCTGCAAGTACTGCGTGGACGGCGACCGTTGCCCCATGAACATCAATATCCCCGGCATATTCAATTCCGAGAACAAGGCCCGCCGCTTCAATACCGAGGACGCCCGCGGCCACTACGGCTGGATGACCTCCAAGGGCGGTAAGCCCACCGACTGCATCGAGTGCGGTGCCTGCGAGGAGATATGCCCCCAGCAGCTGCCCATCCGTCAGCTTCTCAAGGAGATCGGGGAGAGGTTTGAGGGGTAAATTTGGGTTTATCGGCGGGTTTCCTCGTCGTAGGGCGGGGGCTTGCTCCCGCCGTTACCGCCAAATTTCTTTGTCATTCTATCCTTTTTGAGATTTCGGCGGGAGCAAGCCCCCGCCCTACGGT
>JAFULU010000094.1 GCA_017483125.1 Clostridia bacterium | reverse complement strand
AGGTTTTTATATGGAGGAAAGCAGATCATTTCCCTTCGGGAAATGTCCATTTATCGGCTACTCATCCACCGCTTCGCGGTCCCCCTTCCCTCACAAGGGAAGGCTCACGAGGAAACCCAACAGCCCGCTAAACCCCAATTTGTCCGTTATTGCCCCATCAGCTCCCTTTCCCTTTTCTTCCGCTTCGCCCGCACGCTCTTGCAGATCATTCCCACCGTTGCGCCGATGCAGAAGGCGGTGTAGAAGACCCACAGGACGGTGAACAGGAGGGTCCAGCTTACGGGGAGCAGGGAGCCTCCCGAAAAGGAGAACAGGAAGATGAACTTACCCGCTATGATGAACCGGGAGCAGGTCCAGAACAGCCACACCGTCCACATGACGATGAACAGGGGCTTCCACCGAATCAGGAACAGCTCCATACCGATCACGATGCAGATGCCCGCCAGAATCCAGAGGGCGGTGGAGCTTATGCGGAACAGAATAAACAGGATAGCGACCTGAATGAGGGCAATGCCCAGGATGAACAGCGCCCAGCCCGCGAAACGGACGCCGGAGAGGGGCTTGGCAGACGGGGCGGAGGTTGGAGGGGGCGCGGTTTCTGGCCGAGGGGGCGGCGGGGCCTGCTCGGTCGGCGGGGGCGGAGCGGCCTCGGCGGTCTCGACGGTTTCTTTTTCGGGGCGGATGAGGTAGTCGGCGGTGACCCCGAAGAGGTCGCAGAGCTTGCAGAGGTAGTCCAGGTCGGGGGTGGAGGTGTCCAGCTCCCACTTGGAGATGGTCTGGCGGGTGACGCCGATGGCCTCCGACAGCTCCTCCTGGGTCATGCCGCGGGCTTTTCGTAGGTTGGTGATCTTCTGACCGAGGGTCATGGTGGGGCCTCCTTGGGGGTTGATGGGGTCATTATACCGCTTTTTTGCCCGAAAATCAAGCGACGGGCGTAGGAATCTGTGCAACGAACCGTTGCGTTTGGTGATTTCGGGGTGTAAAGCCCCCTAAAAGGGGCAAAAAAGCCGCCGAGGGAGCGGTGTCCCCCGACGGCGATGGAGTGAGGATTACTTTTCGGGATCCAGGTACTTCCACATCCCGATGAAGTAGTTGATGCCCGACCAGACCGTGAACAGCAGGGTCAGCCCGCCCGTCAGGTAGGACAGGGGGACGTTCTCCACCCACCACGTGGGGAGCAGGTCGCCCACAAAGGGAATGGCATAGAGGGCAGGCTCGATGAAGACGGTGCTGATGAATACGATCTGCATGACGGTCTTGATCTTGCCCAGCATATTGGCGGCGACCACGGCACCCGCCGAGGTAGAGGCCACCAGGCGCAGGGAGGTGACGGCCAGCTCGCGGAAGATGACCACCAGCAGCACCAGGGTGAAGAACAGCCGCAGGGCGTTGGTATTGGCTCGGTAGACGATGACCGCCAGAGCACCGATGACCATGAACTTGTCGGCCAGAGGATCCATGAGCTTACCGAAATCGGTGACCAGTCCGTACTTACGGGCGATCTTGCCGTCCAGCATATCCGTGACCGAGGCGGCGATGAAGATGGCCACGCCGATGAGACCGCTGATCAAGGGGGGGAGCACCGAGGCGGGTAGCATCATCACCACGATGAAGACGGGGACGAGACAAATGCGCAGGACGGTCAGCTTGTTGGGTAGGTTCATGCCTTTTTTCTTTTGGTTGGACATGGAATGTCACCTCACTTTCGCAATTTCGGGCGCTATGGGTGCTTTGCTTGGAGTCATTATACCCCAACTTTGTTGCGGGAGTTTGAATTCGGCGGAAAAATCCGGATCAGGCGTTCTCGGGCTTCATGGCGAAGCCGTACACGTCGTAGTCCACCACCTCGCGGACCTTCACCTTGACCATGGAGCCGGGGGCTATGCGCTCTTCGCCGTTGTAGCGGAAGAAGACCTTACCGTCGATGTCGGGGGCGTCCTCGCTCGAGCGGCCGTAGTAGCACTCGTTGACGGGATCGTAGGCCTCGCACAGCACCGTGATGACGGAGCCGATGCGGGACTCGTTGCGGGCAGTGTTGATGTTCATCTGGGTACGCATAAGGATGTCCATGCGGTCCTGCTTGACCTGCTCGTCGATCTGATCCTCAAAGTCGTAGGCGGGGGTGCCCTCCTCGCGGGAGTAGGTGAAGACGCCGGCGTGCTCGAATTTCTGCTCGGTGATGAAGTCGGCCAGCTCGTTGAAATCCTCCTCGGTCTCCCCGGGGAAGCCCACGATGAAGGTGGTGCGGATGACCATGCCCTCCACGGTACGGAGCTTTGCCACCACCTCGCGGATGGTCTGCCCGTTTCCGTGGCGGTTCATGGCCTTCAGCATACGGTCACTGATGTGCTGGAGGGGGAGGTCGATGTACTTGAGGAGGCGGGGATTGGTCTTGAACTCCTCGATCAGCTCGTCGGTGATCTTGTCGGGGTAACATTACAGCACGCGGATCCAAGGAATGTTGGTTTCCTCGGTGATCTTGTGGATCAGCTCGGCCAGGGCGTAGCGGCCGTAGAGGTCCTTGCCGTAGCGGGTGGTGTCTTGGGCCACCAGGGTCAGCTCCTTGATGCCCAGAGCGTCCATATCCTTGGCCTCGGCGATCACGTCCTCCATGGGGCGGGAGCGGAACTTGCCGCGGATGGAGGGGATGGCGCAGTAGGTACAGCGGTTGTCACAGCCCTCGGCGATCTTGAGGTAGGCGGCGTAGTCGGGGGTGGTCAGCACGCGGTCACCGCCCAAGCGGACGGTGTTCTTGTCCTCGAAGGAGCGGTACTTCTGCTCGGCGGGGAGGTTCTTGCGCTTGCTCTGCTTCTCCACCGCCTGAATGGCCTCCACGATGTTGTGGATACTGCCTACGCCCAGGAGGGCGTCCACCTCGGGGAGCTCCTCGAGGATCTGCTCGCGGTAGCGCTCGGCAAGACAGCCCGTGACGATGATACCCTTGAGGGAGCGGTTCTCCTTCAGCCAGGCCTCGTCCAGGATGTTGTCGATGGCCTCCTGCTTGGCGCTCTCGATGAAGGCGCAGGTGTTGATGATGATGATGTCCGCGTCGATATCCTCCGAGGTCAGCTCGTAGCCCGCGGCCACCACCTCGTGGAGCATGACCTCGGTGTCCAGCTGGTTCTTGGGACAGCCGAGGGAGATGAATCCGATCTTCATATGTGAAATCCTTTCGTTTGGGGAAGTGCCTATTCGTTCACCTTATATGATACCACAAAAGCGGTGAATTGTCAAGGCGGGGCGGGAAACTTTCGCGGGTTGAAGGAAGGTTGAAGGAAAAAAGCCTTGACTTTCCAAGGGCTTTATGCTATAATTCGACGTGAGGCCCTTGGGTCTCCGTAGGGGTCGTGCTGACCTCGGTCATATCTGACTCTGTCAGAGGCGGTCGCTTGCTTGGTGTTTCATCAAGGAAGCCCAAAATATCTTTTGCCTTCCTTGGTGGTTGACACGAAGGGAGGTGATGATGATGGAATACGTTACATACGACGATCTGATCAAGATCGCTATGCTCATTCTTGCCATCGTCTCTTGTTATCTGCAATACAAGAACCAGAATAACAAAAAAAGATAACCGCCCATCTTCCCAAATGCCGGTTATCTTTTAACGAGTATCAAGGAAGCAACCGTCAAGGCACCCCCTACGTCATTATTATACCGCATTTGCGGTGCTTTGTCAAGACTCTTTTGCAATTTTACACCGCTTGCGGTGTTTTTTCTTTTGCCTGAAAGGTCGGTGCGGTTGCCATATCGGCTCCTGGATCGAATCGCATCGCCCTCCCCTCACAAATATGAAGAATTATGAAGAATCACTACGCTTTCTTGCGCGGGGACGGTTTTTGTGATACAATGGGTGTCGAAAAAAGCATTTTCCCAAAGGAGGCGATCCCCATCTCATTCCTGGAAACAATCATTGAGGCCACCGCCTGGGGCATGGAAAAGCCCAAGGCCTACGGCCCTTTCCATTTGATCTTTACCTTCGTCGGCCTGGCCGTCTGTGTCCTGCTGGCCTACCTGCTCCGCAATACGGGGAAGCGGGGGAACAAGGCTGTCCTGCTCTCGGTGGGCATCTTCCTCGCCGTCACCGAGATCTACAAGCAGCTGTTCTACTACTACTACATCGGGGATCACACCTACCAATGGTGGATCTTCCCCTTCCAGCTCTGCTCGGTGCCCATGTACCTCTGCCTCATCGCGCCCTTTCTGAAGGAGGGGAAGGTGCAGTCGGCCATGTACCATTTCATGACCACCTTCAACCTTCTGGGCGGTCTCATGGCCTTCATCGAGCCGTCGGGGATTATCCACGAGTACTGGACCTTGACCCTCCACGCCTTTCTGTGGCACATGATGCTGATCTTCGTGGGCTTCTACCTCATCGCCTCGGGGCGGGGGGCCAGGACTCTGAAGGACTACCGCTCCTCTGTGGTCCTGTTCCTGGCGCTGGCGGCCATGGCGTTCATCATCAATCTGATCTTCTGGGTGCCCTCGGAGGGGGACATCAAGATGTTCTACGTAGGCCCCGCCATCTCGCCCTTGGCGGTGTTCAAACAGATCGCTACGGCCTGCGGGTGGTATGTCAACACCCCCATCTATCT